>JAFOMV010000038.1 GCA_017418765.1 Ruminococcus sp.
GCCACGTATAGGCATGAGCTTTTTTATGGGAGCTGAACCGTTGGGAAGTGCGCCTGCGAACATGACAACTGCCCAGAAAGCGCCTCCGAGAGCACCACGTGAGAAGATACCGAGAACACTATTGCGGATGAACGGGTCCTTGACAAGTTCAAGCTGAGAGATGAGTATGACAGCTGCTGTCAATACTGCCGCAGTGATATAGCATGGAACGGGATGTTTTTTTAGTATTTTGTCACAACAACATGAGAAGATAATGGCAATTGCCAGTGAAATAAGAAATAACATAAAAATACACCTTTCCGATTTTTGCCCCCTGAGCCGAAACACAGGGGGCAAATAAATTATCTGAAAATGAAGAAGAAAAGAAAACAGAAAAATAAAGCAAGCAGCGAAGCTGCCCGGACAATTGGGTAAAAGCGTCGGTCAAGCCGAGGCAAATACTTGTCCGTGAGCCGTGTGATATTGCTTCGCTTATCACTACTTTTCAGGAAGGGCTTTGCCATTCCTCGTACACCATTCCACCAGAGAGGTCTACACCTCTCTGGACTCTGGTATTGGGCGGCTTCGCCGCATTTTTTTACTTTCTCTTTTTTGTTGCAACTGCTGCTGCACCTGCAAGTACCATGAATGATACAGGTAATGCTGTGCCTGCTACACCTGTCTTAGGGCTGTCAGCTGTATTGCTTTTTGATGAGCTGCCTGAGTTTGACTTAGCTGTTGTTGTTGCGGCAGCAGAAGTTGTATTGTTTGCTGTTGTAGTTTCTGCTGTTTCAGTATTGCCCTTTGTTATCTCAAACTCATATGGTGCTGTATAGCCTGTTGATGTGAGTGTTATCTTGTATGTTCCATCTTCACCGAATACAGGTGTGCCAGCTGAATTCCTGCCTGCACCTGCCATAGCGTCAAGCTTTACTGTGCCGTCTGCATTGATAACAGCAACTGCTCCTCTGCCTGATGCATTATAGCTTTTATCGTTTACCTTTACTGATGAAAGGTTCTTGATGAAGTTTTCAGCATCCTCTGCTTTAGCACCGTCAGCAGGGACCAGCTTGTCTCCATCATACTTTACAGGGATATTTGCTGTTTCAAGAATGAAATTTGCTGATGCAGGAGCATACTTGCCCTTTGAATCAGTGATGCTGATAGTATACGAACCGGGAGCTGCATTTGTGTAGCTTATAGTTCCGTTTTCAGCTGTGATGCCATCTGCTACACTTGCGGATACTGCATAGTCAGCAGGAACTTCGGTTGTGTATGTAGTTGAACCTGTGCCGGCATTGCCGTTTGCAGCTGTAACTCCGCCATTGTACTTGACAGGAACGTACACACTGCCGACATTTACATTAGTAACGCCGTCAAGAGTGATGAACTTTACGCTTGTGATAGTCTTTCCCATGATGCTTACATAATCCTCGTATGCAAGAGTATTTCCGTGAGGTTCTTCTGTCTTGAAGCCTGTTGACCATGAGTAAGAACCGTTTCTCCATATATTTTCGAGATGACGGAGTGCGTAAGCTGAACCGTCTGATGTATTTACGAGGATACCGTAAAGATCGCAGTTCTGAGGATAACCCTTGACTGTGATCTGATAATCTCCCCATGATGAATTAGTTGTGAGAGACATTTCACCGTCTGTATTCTGCTCACCGTTTGTGTCCTTGACCTCAGAAACAGTGATCTTGCCATCCTTTACGGAAACTTCCTTATATGCAGCAGGAGCGCTGTCAGTCTGTGCGAAACCGTAGTTCTCCTTGAGGAAATCCACATCATCACTTGAAACTGCAACCGGATATGTAACGCCGAGTATCTTGCCGTTATCGTCATTATATGTACCTGCAACAAGTCCGCCGTTTGTCCATGTACCGTCCTCGGCAAATGAACCTGTGTTGTTGCCCTTCCACTTTGTAGCTGTAGCGGATGAAACAGCGTCTACCTCATAAGCATTGCCTACCTCAGCTGAGTAGAAATCAGCGTATGGGATATTCATTGTACCGTAAACAGTTTCAGCAGCAGCTGCATTGAACGGGACAGCTGCCATTGCAGCAGCAGCGCAGAGTGAAACACTGAGAATTGATTTTACCTTTTTCATATATACTTCTCCTTGACTTATATTTTTGACTGCCATTGTGCTCGCAGTCAAATTAGATATGACTAACTATGGTGTTAAAATAAAAACGCATAAAGCATTTTCACATAAAATTATCCAAACCGTATTTTATCATATAATTATTACAGTGTCAACGGAATTTTCAGCGATTTATCGTTATTAGTATTTATTTGCAGATGCTAACACTATATTTTGTTATATTTCACTAACATAATATTAAAAAAGAAAAGCACATGAGTTAACTAAAGCTAACCATGTGCTCATTTTCATATTCCAAGAACTTCACTGTTTGTCCCGAAGAAGATATCATCGTGCCCTGCCATCTTCTCGCAGAATCGCTCGATAAGCTCCCAGTTGTCGTGGATATCGAATTCATAGCTGTGTCCCCACAGACAGAAGAATATCGGTTCGCCACCATCATATGCGAGAAATTCGTCAACGAGTTCCCACAGCTTTTCATATCGGTGATGACAAGTAGCTCTGAACGCTAAAAGATCGCTCTGAGGCTCAAAGCCGTGCATATCCCAGCAGGTGCGGCTGAATTTTATACCGCACTCCCCTGCCACTCTCATTATCATATCGTTGAATTCACCATATGGATAAGCCATGCCGTTTATTTTGCATCCGAACACTTTTTCGAGAGTTACCTTGTCATCCAGTATTTCATGGCGCAGTTCATCCTCAGGCATTTCAAGGATGTGGGGATGATTTACACAGTGAACGGCTATCTCATGGCCTTTGTAGACGTCAACAGCTTCATCGGGTGAAAGACGTCGGATAAGTAATCCCTTGTCGGTTGTCCATGTATCTCCCGATATCATCAGGCCGCTGTTAAGGTTAAAAGTACCTTTCATGCCGTACTTATTAAGCAGCTGAGTAAGTCTTATGTCCTGCGCTACGCCATCGTCATAGCTGAATGTCAGGGCTTTTTTTCTGCCGTTCCACATACTATCATCTCCTTAATTCAAGAACCATAAAAACATCCGAAAAGATGCTGTCATTGTACTTTTCTGTGTCTCTGAACCCTGCCATTCGGTAAAGCTTCAATGCACGTTTGCTGGTGGAAAGCGAATCCAGATACATTCGCTCGTATCCGCTGTCTGCTGCATATTTTACAGCAGTTTCCAGCAGCTTTTTTCCAAGTCCCATGCCGTGGTATTTCTCAAGAAGATACAGGGATTTCAGCTCGCAGTCCTTGTCATTCATCCGCCTTACAGCCACA
>JAFOMV010000245.1 GCA_017418765.1 Ruminococcus sp.
CTTAGCAGGGGAGCCCCTTCACCACTTGGGTAAATCCGCAAAAATATGGCGGAGAGGGTGGGATTCGAACCCACGTGACCGTTAAGTCAAACGGTTTTCAAGACCGCCTCGTTATGACCGCTTCGATACCTCTCCGTATTTGTTATGTTGTTTTTACTGACGTCTGTCTCAGTCAGCTTTTATATTATACCATGATGAAATGGGTTTGTCAACAGTTTTTTGCAAAATTAAGCGTCGAATAATTTTCAACATTTTTGTGCAATGTGTACACGAAGGCTTTTGCCTTTAATCAACATACCAACGATAGCTTTTTTTTTATTTAAAATATAGAAATAATTCCAAAAAAACTTGTCTTTTCAGAAAATACACTTTACATCTTTGCATTTTTAGTGTAAAATATACATAGATTAATTTTTGTGAGGTGCTATATGGAACCAAAGTTTAAAAGAGTTTTATTAAAAGTCAGCGGAGAAGCTCTCGCAGGCAATAATAAAACGGGACTTAATTTTGATGTTATCAATGAGATATGCAAAAGCATTAAGAAATGTGTTGATGCAGGCGTTCAGGTAGGAGTTGTTGTCGGCGGCGGTAATTTCTGGAGAGGCCGTTCAAGCGGTGCAATGGACCGCACAAGAGCCGATCATATCGGTATGCTGGCTACTGCAATGAACGCTCTCGCACTTGCTGATTCGCTGGAAGCTCTCGGATGTAATGTCAGGGTGCAGACAGCTATATGTATGCAGCAGGTAGCTGAACCATATATACGCAACAAAGCTGTAAAGCATCTGAAAAAGGGCAGAGTAGTCATTTTCGGATGCGGTACAGGTAATCCTTTCTTCTCAACAGATACAGCTGCTTCTCTCAGAGCTGTTGAGATCGAGGCTGATGTATTCCTCAAGGCTACTCTGGTAGACGGTGTATATGACAAGGATCCTCATAAGTATGATGACGCAAAGAAGTATGATACTCTTACCTTCTCACAGGTACTCAGCGAAGAACTGGCTGTTATGGATAGTACAGCCGCTACAATGTGCCGTGACAACGGTATGAAGATGCTGGTATTCGACCTTTCACGTCCCGACAATATCTACGATGCTGTTATGGGCGAGAATGTTGGTACTCTCGTCAGCGAAGAATAATAAGAATTGAGAATATTTATCGGCGAAGCTGATACATCGATTCTCCATTATTAAATAACGAAAGGAATGTTTATCATGAAAGAAACTATAAATCAGGCTAAAGAAAAAATGACAAAGTGCATCAACTCACTGGGCAACGAGTTTGCTTCTATCCGTGCAGGCAGAGCAAACCCAAGTGTTCTCGACAAGGTAACAGTTGATTATTACGGATCTCCTACTCCTATCAACCAGCTGGCTGCTGTATCTGTATCCGAGGGACGTACTCTCGTTATCTCTCCCTGGGAGAAGCCGCAGCTGAAGGCTATAGAGAAGGCTATCCAGGCTTCAGATATCGGTATCAATCCTACTAATGACGGAAATGTTGTCCGCCTTACATTCCCACAGCTCACAGAGGACAGACGTAAGGAACTTGCTAAGGAGATCAAGGGCCTCGGCGAAAAGGCAAAGGTAACTGTCCGCAACGTAAGACGTGACACTATGGAAAAGCTGAAGAAGATGAAGAAGAATTCCGAGATCACTGAGGATGAGCTTGCTGATGCCGAGAAGAAAGTACAGAAGATCACTGACGGCTTCTGCGATGATATCGACAAGGCAGTAGCTGACAAGGAAAAAGAGATCATGACAGTTTGATTGGTGAACTATGGCATTATTCGGAAAAAAAGACAAAGAAGAAATAGTACTCCCGGACAAGCTGCCCGATCATGTGGGATTTATTATGGACGGCAACGGCAGATGGGCGAAAAAGCGTGGACTTCCACGTTCGTTCGGCCACAGGGAGGGTGCTAAGCAGTTCAAGAAGATAGTCCGCTACTGCAAGGATATCGGATTGAAAAATATTTCCTTCTACGCATTCTCTACCGAAAACTGGCAGAGACCTGCGGAGGAGGTCAACACTATCATGGAGCTTTTCCGTGATTATATCGTGGATGTCCGCAACTTCCTCAGCGAGAATACCCGTATGATATTCCTCGGTGACAAGTCCGCATTCGATGAGGATTTGCAGGAGAAGATGATAAAGCTGGAGGAGGACACCGCCAAGTATGACGAGATGACCCTCATGATGGCTGTCAACTACGGCGGACGTGACGAGATAACCCATGCCGCAAGGATACTGGCTGATAAGGCTGCAAAGGGCGAGATAAAGCCTGAGGATATCACCGAGCAGTCCATCTCAGATAACCTCTGCACAGCAGGCTATCCCGATGTTGACCTGCTTATCCGTCCAAGCGGTGAGCAGAGGATATCCAACTATCTTATATGGCAGTGTGCC
>JAFOMV010000246.1 GCA_017418765.1 Ruminococcus sp.
AGCGGCTTTCCGCTGTCACTGACGAAATCAAGTCCGAGAGGATCAGCGAAAGGTTTTACTCTCTCGGGGTGGTTGTTTGAGACGATTATCAGTTTTATGCCGTTATTACGCATATTCTCCAGCCATTCCGTTATCCCGTCGGCAGGCACAGGATTATCGTGAGTGGTAAGGGTATTGTCCACGTCGAGGATAAGGCCCTTTATGCCATGTTTTTTAAGGAAATCAGGAGTGATATCCACAGTTTTCCGGAAAGCGAAATCAGCTTCCGTCATTGTTATTTTGTTCAATAGTCTCAAATCATCATTCAACTCCCACAGGCACAGCACCATAGAAATAATAAGTATAAATGAAAAAGCGAGCCGCAGCCCGCTTTTATCAACATGAATAACTTTTCGCAAGATCAATACTTACGCTTACGAGCTGCCTCAGACTTCTTCTTACGCTTAACCGAAGGCTTCTCGTAGTGCTCTCTCTTACGAACCTCAGCAATAACGCCATCCTTTGCACATGATCTCTTAAATCTCTTAAGAGCTGTGTCGAGAGACTCATTTTTGCCAACACGAACTTCTGCCACTAATTTTCCCTCCCTTATTCAGAGGTTGCAGGAGCCAAGAGCCCTCTGCATCTATGCTAATCACCTTATGGTGTTAGTAAGCTATACTCTGATAGAACAGCAGATACACTAAAAATAGTAATAATATAATAATAGTTTATCACATTTCAGAGATAATGTCAAGCTTTTTTCGATTTTTTCATAAAATCGTTATTTTGCTACAATATTAACAAGTTTATTTGGTACATATATCTGTTTTACGATATTCTTACCATCAGTTGCTTCCTTGACCTTATCATCATTCATAGCCATAGCAATAACGCTGTCCTTGTCTGCATCAACTGCAATGTCAAGCTTAGCCTTCAGTTTGCCGTTGACCTGTACTACGATCTCGATAGTATCATCCTTGCAGAGAGCTTCATCATATGTTACCCATGACTGTTCGCTGAGCACCTTGCCTGTAAGGTTATTGTACATCTCCTCTGCGATATGAGGTGCAAAAGGATAGAGCATTATACAGAAATCCGCAAGCTCCGTCTTTGTGATGCTGCCTGCTGAATAGATATCGTTGATGAGTGTCATCATTGCAGCTATTGCAGTATTGAACTTCATAGCCTCGATATCATCACTGACCTTCTTGATTGTCTTGTGGAAGTTTGAACGGAGCGCATCACTGTAGCCTTCGGCATCAGTTACGATGTCCTGAAGTCCCCATACTCTGTCCTCGAAACGCTTGCAGCCCTTGATAGAGGATTCGCTCCAGGGAGCAGCCTTTTCGTAATCACCCATAAAGAGAACATACAGACGGAGTACATCTGCGCCGTATTCGCTTACAACATCATTAGGGTCAATGACATTTCCTCTTGATTTTGACATCTTCTCGCCGTCAGGTCCCAGGATAAGTCCCTGAGCTGTACGCTTTGCATAAGGCTCTGCTGTAGGAACAAGTCCCATATCATAGAGGAATTTATGCCAGAAACGGCTGTATATCATATGTCTTGTAACGTGCTCCATGCCGCCGTTGTACCAGTCAACAGGCATCCAGTATTTCAGTTCTTCCTGAGCTGCGAATTCATTATCGTTATGAGGATCGCAGTAACGGAGGAAGTACCATGACGAACCTGCCCACTGAGGCATGGTATCAGTCTCACGCTTAGCATCCTTGCCGCACTTAGGGCATTTGCACTTAACGAAGCTGTCTATCTTTGCAAGAGGGCTCTCGCCGTCTGTACCGGGTTCAAAATTCTCAACAGGAGGCAGTCTCAGAGGAAGCTCCTCATACGGTACTGCTACCATGCCGCAGTCAGGACAATGTACTATCGGGATAGGCTCGCCCCAGTATCTCTGACGGTTGAATGCCCAGTCCTTCATCTTGTACTGTACGCCCTTTTCGCCGCAGCCAAGCTTTTCAAGTATCTCCAGTGCCTTGTTTATAGCGTCCTTCTTGTTTGACAGGCCGTTGAGTTCACCTGAATTTACCAGTTCTCCCTCGCCTGTATAAGCCTCCTTGGAGATGTCGCCGCCCTTGATGACTTCGATTATATCGATGCCGAACTTCTTTGCAAAGTCATAGTCACGTGTATCGTGTGCAGGTACTGCCATGATAGCACCTGTACCGTAACCCATCATAACATAGTCTGATATGTATATCGGTATCTCCTTGCCTGTGATGGGATTTATAGCTGTAAGGCCTTCTATTCTGACACCTGTCTTGTCCTTGACCAGCTGTGTTCTCTCAAATTCGCTCTTTTTCGCACACTCATCCTTGTAGTCATCCAGAGCCTTGATATTAGCGATAGAATCACGGTATTTCTGAATGATGGGGTGCTCAGGAGCGATAACCATGAAAGTAACGCCGTAGAGCGTATCAGGACGAGTTGTGTATATACGGAGCTTTTCATCGTTTTCCTTTATCTTGAAATCGACAAATGCACCTGTTGATTTGCCTATCCAGTTCTGCTGCTGGAGCTTCACGTTAGGGAGATAATCAACAGTTTCCAGACCTTCAAGAAGCTTGTCTGCATACTCTGTGATACGCAGGTACCATACTTCCTTTGTCTTCTGAACGATATCGCTGTGGCAAACATCACACTTGCCGCCCTGTGAATCCTCATTTGAAAGAACTACCTTACAGCTTGGGCAGTAGTTTACTGAGGTCTTGTCACGGAAAACAAGTCCCTTCTCGAACATTTTGAGGAATATCCACTGTGTCCACTTGTAGTAGTTCTCATCAGTAGTATCAACTACTCTTGACCAGTCAAATGAAAATCCTACTGTTTTGAGCTGACCTGTGAACTTCTCAATATTTCTGTCAGTAACAAGTCTTGGATGGATGTTTTCCTTTATAGCTGTATTCTCTGTAGGGAGTCCGTAAGCGTCAAATCCGATAGGGAAAAGTACGTTGTAGCCTTCCAGACGGCGCTTTCTTGATACTACCTCAAGGCCTGAGTAAGCCTTGATATGTCCAACGTGCATACCATGTCCCGATGGGTAAGGGAACTCTACCAGACCGTAGAACTTCTTCTTGCTGTGATCTGATGAAGCCTTAAATGTATCATGGTCTTCCCAGTATTTCTGCCATTTTGGTTCAACAGATTTATAATCATATCTGCTCATTTTTATCATTCCTTTGTATTAATTAAAATTTACAGTGCCTGAGTAATTCTCTTTTACGTCATTATTGGTCACAAGCATTGCTGCACACACGATATCGACAGCGCCCTCCAGCAGATAAAGCCAGTGTGAACTGATATGCCCCAGATTTGTGGGGAGATGTATCAGAACTATCAGTACCAGCACAGCCGCCAGAACATAGTTGACTTTCTTTATAAATATGAAAAATGCACACGCCATTGCCAGTGCGATCAGCAGTCCGCTGAGTGAAAAACCGCCTACAGCCATATTGATAAGTGATTTTACAACCACATATATCGCCATAGCACATATGATCCTGAAACCATTTTGATTTTTAATGTTCATAACATCAGTCCTTTGTTATAAGATCGCTGATATCTACCTGTTCGCCGTCAGCCCATACGCCCTCCAGCTTGTAGAAATCACGGGTAGCTTTGTAGAATACATGAACTATCACATCTGCGTAATCAAGGATTATCCATGTGTTTCCTGTGTCAGCCTCTCTCCTCTCAGGCTCTATGCCCTTCTGAGACATCTGAAATTCCACTTCATCAGCAAGTGTTCTTGCGTGAGTATTGCTGTTGCCGTTTACAATTACGAAGTAATCAGCAAGAATAGTGAGATCAGCTATCTTCAGCACCTGTATATCCTCACCTTTTTTAAGGTCAAGCGTTTTTACAATGAGTTCGATCTTTTCCTTTTCAGTCATTTTTTTCCTTCTTTCTATCCAATTCTTTTCGGTTCATCTGCCGTTTCAACCTCATTGAGTGTCTCTGAGGTATCGTCATACGCACGGTTATTGTAATCCTCAACGTACTCTACAAGAGCGACGTCGGATGTTTTCAGCTTATCCTGATAAGGACGGTAATACTGATTGAGCATAGTAACTGTAGCATACTTGTGTACAGAATAGAAGCTGTATTCCATTCCGTCCTCAGCAATATAGTTTGCTCCCTCACCGGGCACCATATTTACTCTTACACTGTCAAGACTGAGCGTAGAAGCGAAATCAGCAAGCTTGCTAAGGTCTTCAAGACTCATATTCGTAGCTATCCACTGATTCTTGTATATCTCGTTCAGGTATCCGTAGAGCTTGATCCTGCCGTCATCCTTGACTATGCTAAGAAGCTTCTGCATTGCAGCCGCCATGAATTTTCTCTGATTCTGCATACGGCCTATATCACCCTCTGCCCATTCACGCCGGAAACGTACGAACCATTCTGCCTGATCTCCTGAAAGAGTAACATCTCCCTCGGGGATGATCTTATCAGCCTCATACATTATCTCGTTATCAACGTGCATAGGAATACCGCCTACAAGATCGACCATATCAGCTATGTCAAAGCAGGCGGTGGTGATATACGCATCTATCGGAATACCGAAGTTTTCCTGAACTGCATTTACCACACGCTGTATCGGAGGCTTTACGTAATAGTCGCCCTCCGTATAAATACTGTTGAATTTACAGGTAGGACTGTTCGTATAATCAGGAACAGCAAGATCTCGTGGTATCTGAAGGATATTAAGCATACCGCTGCCGATATCGAACTGACATACCCATACCACATCGGTAAGCTGCTCTGTTTCATCAAAACCTACAAAGAGCACAGAGTACTGTCCTTCAACAAGCTGAGGCAGATCGAGACCGTCGGTAAAATCGCTTTCCACAACGTCTGTCTTTATCTTCAGATCCATACTGTTTTGCTGTAGTTCGCCCTCGATATCAACAGTAGGCTGCCACTTCTTTATATACTTAACTATTGATACTCTTTCATCAGGCTGCCCGGATTTTTTGTAAAGGAGTATCGGCATATTCAGTATCATTGCAAGCATTAATACAAGGCTCAGTATGAGTGAGCCCGACTTTATCAATGTATCATGGCCTTTCTTTCCGGAAGTACGTTTTCTCTTTGTGTCTTTCTTTCCTGCATGACGTTCAGACTTTCTGCGCCTTTCTTCCCTTACCTTTTCATCAGCTCTTTTAAGGCTTCTTTCGATCACAGCTGATGCGGCATTATCGTCTTCGCTGTTGCGCTGAGTCTCTATCTCAACAGCAGGTCTTAGTGTACCTGCTTCGTGTTTTGCTCTGTAAAAATCCTCATATTCCTCAACACTGTCTGTTTTGTATGAGGTGTCGGCATCAGAAGCATATCTTCCCTGATATGAGGACATTGTCTCCCTTACAGGTGAAGCTTCATACTCATCGTCTGTTTTTTCGTATCTTCCATGATACACAGGAGTATCCGAACTTATGTCATATTCAGACGGATCCTTTTCGTATCTTCCGTGATACAGCGGCTTTTTTTCAGCCTCTTCATACGCATTTCTGCCGTATATCCCAGAAAGATCAGCATTTTGTCTATCATCCGTTTTCTTCTTTTTTCTCATTTAAGCGCCCTCTTTGTTTCTTTGCTGCTATTTGCTTCTTTTTGCAGCCTTGTATAGAAATTGTAAGCTTCAACAGTACAAAGCGGAATGACTCCGCCCTTTTTTATCACTGATTTTATGGAAAAGACCACTGCATAAAGCATTGCCTCATCCAGGCTCGAATATACAAGCTTACGCATCTTGTCTACATCCTTATAATCTCTTTCAGCAGAAACAAGATCGCCAAGATAGACTATCTCCTCAAGCCTTGACATCCCTGCCCTGCCTACGGTATGGAATCTTATAGCATTTATGATATCTATATCCTCAACGCCGAACTCTGTCTTGACGAAGTAAGCACCTGCGATGCCATGCCAGAGCGAACGGGTTTCAAGTTCTTCCCTGCATACAGCAAATCCGCTGTTTTCAACCAGTGCCTTCTGTTCGGCATCGGGCATTTCCTTGCATATATCATGAAGAAGTCCTGCATAGTATGCCTTGTCAGGGTCTTCACCGTACTTCTCGGCAAGCTTTCTGCATTCATCCGCCACATTCAGTGAATGTTGAAAGCGTTTTGCGGAAAGATTGGCTTTGAGGTATTTCTTTTTATCTTCGGGGTCGTACTGCATTATTTCTTCTCCTCTTACAGAATATAATCCCTTTGATCTTATATATTGTACTACATTTTTGTGAAGATAGCAAGTACAATCCGTGTTTTTTTCGATTTTTTTTCTTATCTCTGTTGAAGATATCTCAACAGGCTGAGTTTCTGATATGCGTACACATCCGTACTGACTGAGAAAGGAAGCTTTTTCTTTCAGCTGTTCCATGTCGCCGTTGTTTCTTGAAACAGCACAAAGCGTAGCCTGAGAAAGTATGTCCTCAAAGCGGAACCATTTCTCAAAACTGAGCAGCATATCGCTGCCCACCAGAAGACAAAGCTCGTCATCGGGAAAAAGGCTCCGGAAGTGCTCTATCGTGTATATGGTGTAGCTTACACGGTCACTTCTTATCTCATAATCCGAGACCTCCATGTGCTTTTCATTCTCAACTGCAAGACGGAGCATCTCCAGTCTGTCCTCTCCTGAAGCGTATTCAGCGCTTGAACGGTGAGGGGATATCTTGGATGGAAGCAGGAATATCCTGTCAAGTCCGAAATCCTTCATGGCCGCCTTTGCAAGATGGATATGTCCGTTATGAACAGGATTGAAGCTTCCGCCGTAAATTCCTATACGCATTATGTCACCTCCACGGACGCTTCCCCTGTGTCCAGCCTTTATCCTTCCAGTATTTCACATCAGCCTCATTGAAGCCGTTTTTCTGCATCATGCTCATTATGAAGAAAAGTCCTCTTGTTTTCAGAGTAATGCCCACTCTGCCTTCCCTGCCGAGTATCTTCTTAGCAAGTGAATCGGTCTTCTTGCTGATAGCGGCCTTTATTTCAGGCTTGACTCTGCCCCAGTCGGTCTCCATAACAGCCTTGCCGTACTTATAAACTCTTGGTATCCCCCAGAAGAAACAGCTGTCGGCTATGTCCTTCATTGCCGACTTCATGCCCATTCCAGCCGCAGTCGATATGATGACTGCCTGCTTTTTGAACATTTTCTGCTCGGGACGATGCACCATCCAGCGCCATCCGTAATGGTCAAGGAAAGCTTTCATCTGTCCCGTAGCATGGAATACATAAGTTGGAGTTGTGAATATCAGCACATCCGAGCTGTCGATCATCTCCGTGACAGGATGCAGTTCTGTGTAGTGAGGACATTTATCCTCGCTCTCTGTAATGCATTTCGCACAGCCGCAGCAGAAGTTCCCGAAATCACGGGGAAGGAATATCTCGCTGATATTTTCCGCACTTGTCAGCTTTTCCGCAAGGATGCGGCCTGTATTGTAGGTCGAGCCTTTATGGTTCGTGCCGCTTATAATAAGTACCTTCATACTTTCCTCTGAATTTCCTGATTATTTGCCCGTTGAACTTATCAAAGTTCTCCGGGAGCATCATTACTTTGCCTTGGGGATATTCTCGATAACGGGTTCTTTCTCGTTGCGCTTGAAAAGCACGAACTTTGAACCTATGACCTGAACTACGTCAGCGCCTGTCTGCTCAGCTATGGCATCAGCGGCTTCTCTTGCGGTCCAGCCCGAATTTTCCAGAACTCTCAGCTTTATCAGTTCTCTCTTGCGGAGAGCCTCGGCGATGTCCTTGCACATAGCCTCTGTGACTCCGCCCTTGCCTATCTGGTAGATAGTCTCATATGTTGAAGCGATACCACGAAGGTATGCTCTCTGTTTGCTTGTAAGCATAATTTTCTCCTTTTATTTTTGGGATAAATAATCA
>JAFOMV010000247.1 GCA_017418765.1 Ruminococcus sp.
AAGACATTCGATGAGATAGGCGATATAAAGATAGACCAGGTAGTTATCGGCTCATGCACTAACGGCCGCCTTGAAGACCTTGTGGCTGCCGCTGATATCATGAGAGGTCACAAATGCGCTGAGAATGTGCGTGTCATCATCATCCCTGCCACACAGCAGATATACCTTGACGCTATGGAAATGGGTCTGCTCAGGACATTCATCGAGTGCGGCGCTGTTGTTTCAACTCCTACCTGCGGCCCCTGTCTGGGCGGATATATGGGAATCCTCGCTGAGGGTGAACGTGCCGTTACCACAACCAACCGCAACTTCGTGGGACGTATGGGTCATGTTGGCTCCGAGGTATACCTCGCAAGTCCTGCTACTGCCGCAGCAAGCGCAATCACAGGAAAAATAACAAGTCCCTGGGAGGTCATGAACTTATGAAATATACAGGAAATGTTATAAAGTACGGCGACAACGTTGACACAGACGTTATAATCCCTGCAAGATATCTCAATACCAGTGACCACAATGAACTGGCTTCACACTGCATGGAGGATCTTGACAAGACTTTCGTGAGCCGTGTACAGCAGGGCGATATCATCACAGCAGGTCAGAATTTCGGATGCGGTTCTTCCCGTGAACACGCTCCCATCGCTATCAAGGCAAGCGGAGTTTCTCTCGTAATAGCCAAAAGCTTTGCACGTATCTTCTACCGCAATTCAATAAATATCGGACTTGCTATCGTGGAATGTCCCGAAGCTGCTGACGGTATAAACGAAGGCGACAAAGTTGAAGCTGACCTGGATAACGGTATCATCCGCAACCTGACAACAGGCAAGGAATACAAGACCGAGCCATTCCCCGAATTCGTACAGAAGATAATCGAAAACGGCGGACTTATGCAGTCCATCGCCAACGGTATAATCGCATAAAAATGTAAACCCAAAGGAAGGCTGCAAGGTTGCAGGTTGTTATAAACTTTGCAGCCTTGCAATCTTGAATCTATATAAAAGGAGAGATCACCATGATAAAAATACACACTGAAAAAGCTCCCGCAGCTGTAGGACCTTACTCACAGGCTATAGTATCAAACGGCATGGTATACACCAGCGGACAGATAGCTATTGACCCAAAGACCAACACCGTAGAAGCTAAAACCATTGAGGAACAGACCGAACAGGTAATGAAGAACCTCGGCGCTGTACTCGAAACAGCAGGCTCATCTTTTGAGAAAGCCGTAAAGACTACCTGCTTCCTTGCGGATATGAATGACTTTGCCGCTTTCAATGAGATATACGGCAGATACTTCACATCCCTCCCGGCAAGAAGCTGTGTGGCTGTAAAAACTCTCCCCAAGGGCGTACTTGTAGAAGTGGAAGTTATCGCTGAGAGCACTCTTTGATATAAAATAAAAACGGACATCGGAACTTCTCAGAAAGCTGAGGATATATCCGATGTCCGCTGTTTTTATGTATCAATCGAATCTTTCGTCGATAACTCTTGCTGTTTTCTTTGTGCTTCTTGGAAGTACGCCAATTTCGACTACCTTGACAATTGGTGTGAAGCCTATCCTGCTCTTGACCTTTTCAGCTATTCTCCTGCTGAGGGCTGCAAAGTCAACATCGCCTGTGGACTCAACGTAGATACGCATTGTGTCCTTGCCGTCAAGATGGGATATACGTATCTGATACTCACTGTTTATCTCGCTGAAATTTGCAAGAACTTCCTCTATCTGGCTGGGGAATACGTTAACGCCCTTTATCTTCATCATATCGTCTGTACGTCCCATGATAGTGCCTATACGCGGGTAGCATCTTCCGCACTTGCACTTGCCGGGGATGATCTTTGAAAGGTCATGTGTTCTGTAACGGATAAGGGGAGCACCTTCCTTTACAAGAGTTGTGATAACTATCTCGCCCATTTCGCCGTCAGGAACAGGTTCGCCTGTCTTAGGATCGATAACTTCAAGGTAGAGGTAATCGTCCCAGTAGTGCATACCCTCGTTGTATTCGCAGTTGATACCGATACCGGGGCCGTATATCTCGGTAAGTCCGTAGATATCATAAAGCTCTATTCCCAGTGAATCAGCGATGTGCTGACGCATCTTGTCGCTCCATCTCTCTGAACCGATAACGCCCTTCTTCAGGTGGATATTCTCCTTTATGCCTCTCTTTTCGATCTCCTCGGCAAGGAGAAGTGCATATGAAGAAGTTGAGCAGAGAACGGTGGTCTTGAGAGCCTGCATCATTTCCAGCTGCTTGTCGGTGTTTCCGGGACCCATAGGTACAGCCATTGCGCCCAGCTTCTCACATCCGTTCTGGAAGCCGATACCTGCTGTCCAGAGGCCGTAGCCGGGAGTTATCTGTATACGATCCTTGTTTGTGATGCCTGCAACTTCGTAGCAGCGCTTGAACATCTCGCCCCAGTCATCAACGTCCTTAGCTGTGTAAGGGATGATAACGGGAGTACCTGTAGTACCTGATGATGAGTGGATACGGACTATCTCCTCCTCGGGAGCGGTCATAAGTCCGAGAGGATAAGCGTCACGGAGGTCTTTCTTCTCAGAGAACGGAAGCTTTGTGAAATCCTCAGGCTTTTCTATATGGGTAATGCCTGCCTCTTTGAGTTTCTTTCCGTAGAAGCTGCCTGCCTCAACGAGAGCCCTGATACGGTCATTGACCAGGTCGAGCTGATGCTGTGTGATCTTCATTTACAATCTTTCCTTTCATAGTAAGCCGTTAGCTATCAGCCTTTAGCCTTTAGCTTATTCTATCAGCTGCCATTTATAGCTAATGGCTAATGGCTAACGGCTAATAGCTTTAATTATGCATTATTATAACGCAGTGCCTTTGAGTTCATTTCCACAAACTGCGGTTTAACTGTCTTTTTCATAGTGTCTTCAATATCGTCAACGGAGAATGGCAGTACATCGTTGCGTACAGCCGCTCCCAGCATTATCATGTTCAGCACCTTTGGTGAGCCTATCTCCTCGCAGCCCTTTGTGCCGTCAACGAGAAGCACGTTCTCAACGTTTCTCTGTAAATACTCCAGCATTTCCGTGCCTGTATAGTCCGAACCGCTGAGTGTAGCTGTTACGGGCATTATGGGGTGGGTATTGACTACCACCTGTCCGCCGTCTTTGAGGTAAGGTAGCATACGTACTGCCTCAGCAGGCTCGAATCCGATGATAAGGTCTGCGGTCTTTTCGGGGAACATAGGGCAGTAAATGTCATCGCCCAGTCTCAGGAAACTGAAAACGCTTCCGCCCTTCTGAGCCATACCGATAGTCTCAGCGCTCATTACGGGGATATCATGCTCCATAGCT
>JAFOMV010000248.1 GCA_017418765.1 Ruminococcus sp.
CGACAGATTTTTCGTCAGATTGTATAGAAATTTCGCAGGCATACTGACGTATGTCAAGGGATTTCTGTGCAAGATGACGGAAAATATGTAAGCAGATTCAGTGCAAAGCCGTCAGGCGGGCTTTGTGCGGTGTTGCCTTAAAAATACTGTGACCTAATTTATAATATCTCATGTAAAAAACAAATGAAACACTTGACATTTGCTGCTCAGTCAGGATAAAATACATATAAAGGATCTTACAGGCAATACCGCACAAAGCTTTCAGGCAGACTTTGTGCGGTGCTGCCTACAGTATATCAAACAGCAAACAGCATATATTTTTGTGCATATATACAGTTTTTTTACATAGGTTCGTCAGATTCGGTTTTTTTCAGCACCTTTATATCAGAAAGCATTATATCACGTAAAAGGAGGTCTTACCTATGAACAGCTTGCAGGAAGATGTCAGGCTTGCCAAACTTGGCAGCTCAGAAGCGTTTGCAAGGCTATACTCTACAGTCTACAAGGATATGTATCATATAGCGCTTTATAGCCTCAGAAACCCGCATGATGCCTGTGACGCAGTAAGCGATGCTGTACTGGATGCTTTTTCTTCTATAAACAAACTAAACTCCCCTGATAAATTCAGAAGCTGGATAATGACTATACTTTCAGCCAAGATAAAGCGAAAGCAGAAAGAATACTTTGCTCAGGCAGAAGATATAGATAACAACAGCACCCTTACGGATGATTTTGATTTCGATAATGCAGAACTCAGTGAAGCGCTTAACAAGCTTGACAGCGATTCAAGACTGCTGCTTTCTATGTCAGTGCTGGGCGGCTATTCAAGCGGAGAGATAGCTGAGATATGCGGTTCAAAGCCGAGTACAGTACGTTCAAGGCTTGCAGTTATAAAACAAAAACTCCGTATGGAGCTTACCGCAGAAGTGTAAAGGAGGCTTTATTATGAATAACGATGAGAGGGTAAAAGAAATGCTGGAAAAAGAGCCTGTGCCTAAGGAACTTGAACCTGACAGCATAAAGACAATGCTGGATGAAAAAAAGGCTGACAAAAAACGCAGCGGCATCTCTGCGGCAGGACGTATTGCCGCTGCTGCGGCTGCTTGTGCAGTAATAGGCGGCGGCTCTTATGCCTATATGTCAGGTGTAAGACCCGGCAGAAATAATACTCCAAATGATAAAGTCAGCATTGCAGAAACTTCATCAATTAACACCGAGCAGACAGCTGAGCTTATCTCTCAGCAGGCGTATATGAGCGGAGCTAAAGATTACTCTCAGATATACGAACTTCTGAAATTATCATCGAAAAATCGTAAGAAGCAAGAGAAAAGGTATGCAGAAGAAGCAAGAACATATGGCGCCATTACTGAGTCAACCGCCGAAGAAGCTGCTGAATACGGCGGCTATGCTGAGGATAACGAAGTAAACTTTTCAGCAGCAAAGGTATCTCCTCCGGGAGCTTTAAACTCTGAGATCGCAGATGAAGAGGAATTCATCGGCGGTATGGGCGGCGGCGATGAGGAAAATGTCCCTGACCATTCCGATACCTTTGATCAGGAACAGAATGTTCTTGAAGCTGATATTGCTAAAACTGACGGCAAGTATATCTATCACATCTCAAATGCTGATGAGCACTCGATACTTCGCTCTGCAAAGGTAAAAGACGGCAAATTTGTCAGCAGTCATTCTACCGTTCTGGATATCCCGTCATTATATGAGGGGGCAGACTACAGCGGCAGCTATGTCCATGATATGTATCTGTACAACGATATGATAGTTGTCATAGGTGATACATTCGGCGAATGGTTTGAATCGGAACAATACCGCTGGAAAAACGTAACCTATGCTGCATTCTACTCTACAGGTGATTCACCTGAGCTGATCGATGTTTACTATCAGGACGGAGGCTACAGCGATGTACGCATAGCCCCTGACGGATATATGTATCTTATGACAAATTATACTTCCGAAGACTATGAAGCTATCGATGCCCCTGATGACTATATGCGCTACATTCCGCAGTGCGGACTGAAGGAAAGCTGCGGACTTGTACCTCCTGAGGATATTCTTCTTCCTCCTGAGAATAAGGAGAGGATGATGACATATGTGACTTACTCCATGATAGGCAGTGTAGACCTTAATGTTTCAGGTGAACCGAAAGCTGTAGATATAAAAGCACTTGCAGACTATACGGGGCAGCTTTACTCGTCAGCGGATAACATCTATACGGCTGCTCAGCACGGACAGCAGACTGACCTGACACGTATCGCTATAGGAGGCGGCGGTATCTCTCCTGCTGCTTCTGCAACTGTTGACGGCTACGTTAAGGATCAGTTCTCTATGAGCGAATACGGCGGATTTTTCCGTGCAGCCGTTACCCGTGATATCATTGAAGATGGTGAGAAGCCAGGATGGTGGGGAAAGCTTACAGATACTGCTGAAAGAGCATTTTACAGCAGCTCATCTAAACGTGATAATGCCCTTTACGTTTTCGATATGGATATGAACATGGTAGGCAGCGTTGAAGGCTTCGGTGAGACTGAATCTGTAAAATCCGTCAGCTTCCAGGGAAACATGGCATATGTTGTTACCTATGAACAGACAGATCCTCTTTTTGCTATCGACCTGAGTGAACCTTCATCACCGACTATCATTGACGAATTCAAGATAAACGGTTACAGCACATATATGCAGCAGTGGAGCGATGGTCTGCTGCTCGGATTCGGTGTCAACGCTGATGAAAATGCAGTTGAGACAGGTATCAAAATGGTCATGTTCGATAATTCAGACCCCGATGATCTGAAAGAAGTCGGATTCTGGTCGCTTGACAGAAATTCCGGCAACAGCTACAGTTGGGTATCATCTCAGGCATTGTGGGACAGAAAGGCACTTCTTATCGCTCCCGAAAAAAATCTCATAGGCATACCTGTTGAGTGTGAGACCGACCACAACGGTAAATGGGAGTATGATGACCGTTTCATGTTCTTCTCCTATGACAACGGAGAGTTCGTGGAAAAAGGCAGTATCGAATCTGAAAATACATCCATCATCGATGAATTCAGGCTTGACCGTGCGGTATATATAGGCAGTTATGTATATGTTCTTTCCGGAGGAAGATTTATTGCTGCTGATATTGATACGCTTACAGTAAGTGATGATCTTATATTCAGCAAAGGAGAAAGGAACGAAACTGTAATCATTGCTGAGACCACAGAGGCAGCTGTATCAGAAACGACCTCCATGACAGAAACAACTGAAACCGCTGCAGAAACTTCAGAGATATCAACAGAGGAAACAACGGTATCAGCAACTACAGAAACTACAGCAGAATGACAGGATAAAAATATATGCGGACGATCAATGATCGTCCGCATTGTATTTTATTAAGGCCATTATAAATAATGATAACCGCTTATTTGACCTTTATGTAACTGCGTTATAGTTACTGTCATGGGTAAAGAGATATTTAAGCAGTACAGGCGTAGCAATGCTTGAAACTATTATAAGCAGTATAACAGCAGTTGAAAATGAATGTTCTATTATATTCATATCAAGGCCTTTATTGGTGATGATAAGGGCAACTTCTCCCCTTGTCATCATTCCCACGCCTATTTTAAGGCAATCGCCCCATTTGAATCTACAGCACTTAGCTATGCCTCCGCAGCCTATTATCTTGCTGATAAGTGCGACTGCAACGAAGCCGACAGCAAACAGTATGACACTGCCGTTAACTGAACTGAAATCGGTCTTTAATCCTATGCCGACGAAAAACATCGGTGCAAAGAACATATAACCGTTGATGTTTACTCGTCTGTCGATATACTCGGCATCACGAACATTGCAGAGTATGATCCCTGCAATATATGCACCCGTGATATCAGCGATACCGAAAAATCTCTCAGCTATGAAAGCCATGATAAAGCAAAGGCTTATAGCTATGATAGGTATGCGCCTTGTATGAGCGTGCTTTTCATCGTATATTCTGAATATACGGTATATCACATATCCAAGTATCACTGACAGCACAAGGAAAAGTGCTATTTTACCGGTTATGAGGAGTGTATTGCTGTCAGGGTCTTTAAATCCGAGTACGAATGTAAGTACGATTATACCAATAATATCATCAATAATTGCAGCGCTGAGTATGGTCTGACCTACACGGCTTTTCAGATAGCCAAGTTCCTTCAGTACCTCAACTGTGATACCTACAGAAGTAGCGGTCATGATGCAGCCTGTGAATACAGCCTTGAAGAAGCTTTCACTTCCGATAGCTGAAAAACCGTAAAAGCCCATATACAGCAGAGTTCCTGCGGCAAGCGGGACCAAAACTCCCACACAGGCTATCACAAAGGCGATAAGGCCTGATTTTTTCAGTTCCTGTAGATTGGTTTCAAGTCCTGCCGAGAACATTATCAGTATAACGCCGATCTCAGCCATCTGATTGATAAAGTCTGATGGATGAACAATTCCGAGCAGACAAGGTCCGATAACAAGTCCTGCGATTATCTCGCCGACTACCATCGGTGCTTTGCATTTTCTTGCGATAAGTCCGAAAAGCTTTGCAGAAATAAAGATAACTGCAAGGTCACGGAGTATCTCATAGGTTTCCATATAAACATATCCTTTCATAAAAATAAGGAGCAGAGCTCCCTTTGACCTATACTATTATTATACTCCCCTTATCGTCATAAGTCAAGCGGCAGTAAAACATTCAGACAATATGCCGCATCATGCGTGCTGTCTTTGCCTAAAAACCAAGGCTCCCCTGATAAAGGAGAGCCTTAGTCTGCACATTATTTATCACACTTTTGTGTGATTTTTCAGAGGGATATCCTGTCCCTGTGTGGGGAACACAGGAACAGGGAGGAATGAAAGGAAGGATCAAAGCCCCTTTAATTCCATAGAGCTTTGTCTTATACCAGTCCCTGCTTTTTAAGCTCATCAGCAACAAGCTTAGCTACGGCTTTAGCACCTGTTTCGGTGAAATGAGTCATATCATTTCCGCCTGTAGAGCACATATGGTATTTGTAAGCAGCGTCATATCCAATAGAATTATAATGCTTTACCATAATTGAGTTAAGGTCGATAACCGGTATATTGTAATACTTGCCAAGCTGTTTCATAGCATTGCAGTAGTTGGTATAACTTCCCTTAAAGGTCTTTGAGCCCTTATCGTATGCCTTAAGACCGATAACAGTTGTAACGAGAATAGGTGTTGCACCCTTCTTCTGAGCGCCTTCGATGTACTTAGCCATGTAATCCTCGAAGCTGCCCTTTGAGCCGGGAACCTTACCGCTTGTAGGAGCATATCTTTCAGCCTTGTTTGAAGCAGCATCATTGATACCGAACTGAACGAGGAGATAGTCGCCCTTCTTTATTGTCTTGAGGATAGTATCAAGACGTCCATTATCATAGAAGCTCTTTGAACTTCTGCCGGCGATAGCCTGGTTGGATACTGTAACCTTATCTGAAAGGTTGTCACCGAGGTGAGCGCCCCAACCCTGCTGAGGAGCATAGCTCTTGTTGTATGTCTGTACTGTTGAATCGCCTGCGATATAAATTGTTCTTGCAGCGTTCTTATTTGGATTATCAACAACAGGTGTTGTTGGTGTTTCATATATCTGAGCGATAGGCTCATCTGTAAATTCGGTTGTCATGTAGTCAAGGTTTGGTCCGCCCTGAGCTGTAGCAGATGTCATCTTGATAGAGTTTGTACCCTGCTTCAGAGGAAGAACAAGACCTCTTTCTTCCCACTTTGTCCAGTCGCCTGTTGTAAGGAAGTCCTGTATCCAGTAATCCTTGCCGTTGTTGACTTCTATCTTCATTTTACGGTTATCAGCGCTGCCGTTGGCAATGTTGAATGTACAGAGATAGTTGCCTGCCTGTGGAACGTTTACAGTCCACTCGATAGAGCTGTTAGTATTATTGTCAAGGTTTACATATGACTTGCCCTTGAAGCCCTTGTTTGTATCCTCAGGAGCACCGTTAGTGATCTTCATATCAGAAGCGAAGTACATATTTTCAAGTGCAGGCTGCTGAACAGGCTGCTGCTGTGCAGGCTGTGTCTGAACCGGCTGCTGCTGTGCAGGCTGTGTCTGAACAGGCTGCTGCTGAGGATTTGAAGAAACTGACTCAGGAAGGAATGATATAAGTCCGAGGCAGTACTTCTGGATAGAAAGTGCATCAGCGTTAGTAATTCCGTTTCCGCTTTCTGAAACGTCAGCATTTACTCTGCCCTGATCTGAGATGATGTATTTAGATGGATTAGAGAGAGACTGCATGATAAGGATAGCATCACCAAGCTCTACTTTGCCGTTGCCGTTTACATCGCCCCATAATGAAGCATTAGGAGCAGATGGCTGAGGCTGTGTCTGCGGTGCCTGAGTCTGAACGGGCTGAGGCTGAGTCTGTGGCGGCTGTGTCTGCGGAGGCTGAGTCTGAGGCGGCTGTGTCTGAACAGGCTGTGTCTGCGGTGCCTCAGTTACAACAGGAGCTGAAGCGCCCGGCTTCTGCTTGAGCTGCTTAGCAAAGAGTTCAGCAAGTCTTGAAGCGCCTTCACGGTTAGGGTGAACGTTATCTATATACATTGCGTCAGCCTTTGCGCTGCCGATAGATACACAGTAATCCTGGAAAAGATTGAAAAGGTCAACTACCTGACAATTCTGTTCCTTAGCGATCTGATCGAGCTCATTAGAGAAGTATCTGCTCTTGAGGAGAGGCTTCTTTGATGAGTCGCCCTTACGTCCCTGCTGCTTAACGAGTATGACATCCATGCCCTTAGCCTTAGCTCTCTTTGTCATATCGCCGACATACTTCTTATATTCATCGCCCTTATAGTACTTACCGTCATTGATACCGATAGAGATGATGAAAACATCACCCTTCTTACCGTACTTTTCAATAGGGGCAAAGTTACCGTTATTGATGAAGCCCTTTGCATACTCACCGCTGGCAGCCATGTTTCTTATGTTCCAACCCTTGTCAACGTAGTTGCCGAGCATCTGGCCCCATCCTGCCTGCTTGCTGGAGTTGAGCGGATAGTAGTTACATACAGTTGAGTCACCGCAAAGCCAGATCGTAGGCGGGAGAGTTGTGCTGTCAGAATACTTGTTGATCTCGATAGCACTGATAGAGAAAGTAGTACCTGACTTACCTGCACCTGCACGGATATTTACCTGTCCGTCTGTGATAGGAACAAGAAGTTCGTGAACAGCGTTATTTCCTGTCATATTAACGATCTGGAGCATATTCTCGATGAATACACTTGTACGTGATGTATTACCGAGAGTTACCTTTATTTTGTATACGCCGTTAGGAACATCTACATTAAGAGTAGTCTTTCCTGTGAACTGAACTGCATCACTGAGCTCATTCTTGCCGGCTGCACCGACGTTCTTTACATCATTGCCTGAGAAGCCGTAGCCCTTGTTTTTATTGTACTTGTCGTTAGCGCTTACGCCTGTAAAGCCGTTCTGAGCGTTTCCGCCAAGATCAAGCTTCCATTTGTCGGAAGCTGCTGAAGCAGTGATAGAGCTTAATGTACCGATCGAACCTTTGTATGGGATGTAAGCTGATGTACCTGTTACCATCAGCATGGCTGCAGCTGCAGCCGCCAGCCTTTTAATGCTGTTTTTCATTATGATCTTCTCCTTTTCAATAGTTTTCCTCCGAAAAAAGATGGAGGAATGTAACAAAAATATCCCGTTAGCAGAAGTGTACAAATTCTGCACCTTGATAAATTAACATTTAGCTAATTTATACTGTATTTTTATTATAACATATGCTTGTTCATATTTAAATGACTGATTCTATCATAAACTTGACTTATCACAGCAAATATCACCATATTCGCCCATATATAATTAAATAATAAAGCGTTAATCATGTAGATTAACGCTAATATAATTAATATTATACGGATGTTTATATTTAAACTGCACATAACAGTTTGTAATAATATGATGTTTTCCATCATCATCTTGACATTTATGACCATGTTTTTTTCGAGCCTTCAAAACCCTTGAAAAGCCTGCGTAAAATTGCCATAAAACAGCACTATTGATACTTTTATCAACATAAATCACAGCTTATAGTGCGTAACGGATAAAAATTCTCCTTTACAAAAATTCATTAGCAAAGGAGAATACTTAAATTAATTTGAGTTAATCAGCGGTTTTTCTTCATGTAATCTGCAAAGCTGCCCTTCTCTGTTCCTGCCGAACTCTTTGCATAATATGTAAGGATAAATGTAGCGTCACGTCCGTCTATAATATCATCATTGGTAACCTTTGCAGTCAGACGCTGTCTTGCTCTCAAAGCCGAATCCTGACCTGCCGAAGTCTTGGCATAATCGGTAAGTACTGTTGTAGCATCACGTCCGTCTATTATTCCGTCAAAGTTCACATCACCTATCGTACAGCTTCCGGCAGCATTTTCATAGGTCTTGAAAGCAGTTGCAGGATAAGAAGCCTTGTCAGGAAGGTTTTCGTAAACATCAGAAAGCAGACCTAAGTCGGTGTGGGTATCTCCCAATATATCTATGATCTTTGAAGCAATTGCAAGGTGACCTTTCTGATTCGGATGAACATCCCCCTCAGTAAGTGATGCTGCTTTTATATCCACAAAGTATGAAGCATGTCCCGGGTTGGAATCGCTCTTTTTTGTTCCTTCATCAAGAGCTGTGAACTCATTCAGGATATCTGCCTTCTTTATACCGGATACATTATCAAGTTCAGAATCAAAGGTGGCCATTATTCCTTCTAAAACATCTCTCATCTGTTTGATCACGGAATCTGCTGATTTCAGTTCCGCATTTGAGTTTATATAGGCAGGTTCAAGCTGTAATGGCTGATAAATATTCTGCACAACTATATCTGCATCAGGATTTATCGCTTTCAGCTCAGCAGTAATATCGCTGATATTCTTGATGATATGATTCTTTATGTAGCCCTCATTTGCGCCGCTTGTATATCTGAGCTGAGAAGCTGCGCCTCTTATCTGAGTAATAAGCTCGATGGCGTTTATCATATTCTTTGAAAAGCTCTTTAAGCTGTTAAAATCCACCATCTCTTTGAGCTGATCGAATGTCGGATCATCTGGTATATCATCTGCTGTAAAGCCGTCTTTCAGGAAATTCTTCATATTGTTTCCCGGATTCGGCTTTGCAAAATAGTTCAACATATACTTGGACATATAGCCTATAATATCATTCCCGCCGATAGATATAACAACACATTCCGCATCCTCAACAGCCTTTTTCTGTTCAGCTGAGAGTGACTTCACTGTATTTAAAAGGTCATCACTGTCCGCACCCGAAACGGAATAATTTGCCAGTGTGCCGCTATAGTAATCAGCAAGCATATCGCCGTAGGTGTGTTCAACACTGCCGCTTCTTGTAATGCCTGCCGAAACACTGTCACCAAACACAACTATATCTTTTGCATCAGTATCAGCAGCAGAAACGCTTGCCGCCGGTATTAATGCAGCAGTGAGGGCAGCTGCCATTATAAAGGAAATTGCTTTTTTCATTAATGATACCTCCTGTAACTCATAACAGCATACATGGCTGTCTTATAAATTGATTTATATGTTGATTATATATTATTCTCACATAAAAGTCAATAGTGTAAATAAGCCAATGCTCATGCTTGTTATGTTACAATAGATCATAGACACCAAAAATAGAAAAACAACTCTCAATATGATATAATGTTAAGTGCTAACAAAAACAAAAATATCAAGAAAAGAGAGTTGTTCCATGAATAGT
The DNA here is from genome assembly GCA_017418765.1 of Ruminococcus sp. The sequence continues at coordinate 9,767 of JAFOMV010000248.1, forward strand.
ATAGCACAAGAAGCACGGTTTC
>JAFOMV010000249.1 GCA_017418765.1 Ruminococcus sp.
CGCACTTCCGCTGGATGGATACGGCATACGCTACAAATACGGCCTTTTCAAGCAGTCCATCGTTGACGGCTTCCAGAAAGAGGATATTGATGACTGGTCCAAGTACGGCGACCCGTGGTCAAAGCGCTGTGATGAGGATACTGTCCTTATCGAATACAATGGACAGACTGTGAAAGCTGTGCCATACGATATGCCGATTTTCGGATGCAAGACCGAAAATGTGGGAACTCTCCGTCTGTGGCAGGCTGAACCTGTCAAGGAGTTCGACTTCGACACGTTCAACAATCAGGACTACCTCGAAGCTTCAAAGGAGAAGATCTACGCCGAGGATATCTCCCGTGTGCTGTACCCCAATGACGATACTGACGAGGGAAAGAAACTCCGCCTGAAACAGCAGTATTTCTTCAGCTGTGCTTCGCTGACCGATATCATCCGCAAGCATAAGGCTCGTTTCGGCACTCTCGATAACCTTGCCGACTATATCACAGTTCAGCTTAACGATACCCACCCCGTAATATCCATCCCCGAACTTATCCGTCAGCTTGTGGACGACGAGGGCTGGACTTTTGCAAAGGCTCTTGAGACTGCTAAAAAAGTGTTCAACTACACCAACCACACCGTTATGCAGGAGGCTCTTGAGAAGTGGCGCACCGACCTTGTTGAGGACGTACTGCCGAGAATATACAGCATAATCATCCAGATAAATGAAGAACTTATCGCTGAGATGTACGCCGCTAACGTGCCTAAGGACAAGATCGACCGCATAAAGATAATCAAGGGAGACCTCATACACATGGCTGATATGGCCTGCTATTCTTCAAGCCATATCAACGGAGTTGCCGAGATACACACTCAGATACTCAAAGATACCGTTCTTTCCGATTGGTTCAGTCTTGCTCCCGATAAATTCCGCAACGAGACAAACGGCATCACTCAGCGCAGATGGCTGGCTCTCTGCAACCGTGAGCTTTCTGCTCTTATCACTGAACTGCTGGGCGATGATGGATGGATGACTGACCTTGACAGGCTGAAGGAGCTGACAAAATATGCGGATGATGACGCAGTGCTCCACAGGTTCATGGATATAAAGCAGGCTAAGAAAACTCAGCTTGCAGATTTCATTAAGGCTCATGACGGTGTAACTGTTGACGACAGCCATGTTTTCGATATACAGATAAAGCGTCTTCACGAGTACAAGAGACAGCTTCTCAACGCTTTCTCCATCCTGTGGATCTACTATGGCATCAAGGACGGAACAATTAAGGATTTCACTCCAACAACATTCATATTCGGCGCTAAGTCTGCTCCCGGATACCGACGTGCAAAGGCTATAATCAAGTTCATCAACGAGGTGGCAGGGATAGTATCTTCCGACGAGGAAACAAAGGATATCCTCAATGTGGTGTTCGTTCAGAATTACAACGTAAGCTACGCAGAAAAGCTTGTGGCAGCTGCTGATGTTTCCGAGCAGATATCTACCGCAGGCACCGAAGCAAGCGGCACAGGCAACATGAAGCTTATGCTCAACGGCGCTGTTACTCTCGGCACTTTTGACGGTGCGAATATCGAGATAGTTCAGGAAGCAGGCGAGGAAAACAACTACATCTTCGGCGCAAAGGTGGAGGAGCTTGAAAAGATAGTTCCCGAATATGACAGCAGAGCAGTATTTGCTTCTGAACCGATGATAAAGCGTGTAGTATCATCTCTCATCGATGGAACTGTCTCAGACGGCGGAAGCGGCGATTTCCGTGAGCTTTACACTTCTCTCCTTGACGGTGCAAGCTGGCATACTCCCGATCATTACTACCTCCTCGGTGACATAAGAGACTACGTTGAAACTAAACTGCGCTGTCTTAGCGAATATAAGTCTGACCGCCTTGCATTTGCAAGAAAGCAGTGGCTGAATATGTGCAATGCAGGCAAATTCAGCTCTGACAGAACCATCGCCGACTATGCAGAACACATCTGGAGAATAAGATAACGTGCCCATAAATCGTCAATATCATCCCCTTTCAGACAATCAGATATAAATTATATACAATCTTAAACGATTATTTTTGTATAAAACCGCCTATCTTTTCGCAGGGATATGGACAAGTTCCCGAAAATACGTTATAATATAATGTATCCTCAATAACTTTTTTTAGTTGTTGGGCTGACATTAATATAATGTATATTTGAATCACTACGGCCTCCGTATGCCGTAAATGCGGATAACCGCACCAGTGCGGCTACGGAGCATTTTTCAACATGAGAGTTATTACAGGTATTGCAAGAGGAAGGCGTCTGGTCGCTCCGGAAGGAATGGATGTAAGACCAACCGCCGATAAAGTCAAGGAGGCTGTTTTCTCCGCTATCCAGTTCCGGATAGAAGGCGCTAATGTGCTCGATCTTTTCGCCGGAAGCGGACAAATGGGAATAGAAGCTATAAGCCGAGGCGCTAAACACGCCGTTTTCGTGGACAGCTCAAACAGAGCACTCAGATGCGTTCATGAGAATCTGAGAAACACCGGCTTTGAACGCTACAGCGAAGTCATCAGCCGTGACAGCTATGACTATATCAAGCTCACTTCCCAGAACTTCGATATAATCATCCTCGATCCGCCTTACCGTCACAGCCATATTTCAAATATCCTCCCCTTTGCTGCTAAAAAACTCAAAGACGGCGGATGTATTATCTGTGAATACGAAGCAGAAGCCGGAGAGCCAAACGCTCCTGACGGCCTTGAACTCCACAAGACTTACCACTACGGAAAAATAAATGTTACTATCTTCGTAAAGCCTGACCCTGAGGAGGTGGCAGAAGAATGAGAAGAATAGCGGTATGCCCGGGCAGTTTTGATCCTGTTACACTCGGACATCTTGATATAATCACAAGAGCCTCCAAGCTCTTTGATAAGGTAATAGTCCTTATCTCACGAAACGCAGGCAAGGCTCAGCCAAGCTTCACTGCAACTGAGCGTATGCTGATGATACAGCAGGTCACCAAAGACCTTGACAACGTTGTTATCGACATCCTTGACGGTCTCCTTGCCGATTATGTGGAAAGCGTAGGAGCTATCGCAATAGTAAAAGGCCTCCGTGCCGTAAGCGACTTTGAATACGAATTTCAGATGGCGCTTGCCAATAAGAAGCTGTATTCAGGCGCAGAGACCGTATTTCTTACAACTGCCGCTGAGAATATGTACCTCAGCTCCAGCGTAGTCAAGCAAATAGCATATTTCGGAGGGGACATAAGTCATTTCGTTCCCGAATCCATTCTTGAGGATATCAAACAAAGACTTATTAAGGAGAGGTAAATAAAA
>JAFOMV010000250.1 GCA_017418765.1 Ruminococcus sp.
ATGATGAGCATAGTTCAGCAGGATGGCGTTTTCTATTTTGAGACAGACAAAACAATGCGTAAATATCATCAGTTAATGAAGAATCCGTATGTTGCACTGTGCATAGATAACATACAGATCGAAGGTGTGGCTGAGGAGGCAGGAAAGCCTCTTGAACATAAGATATTTTCAAAGCTTTTCAGTCAGCAGCATAAAGGTTCCTTTGACGCATACAGTTCATTGGAGAATGAACGGGTTTTTGAAGTAAGGCCTGTTTTCGTGCAGCGATGGCTGTATATCGAAAGCATCCCGTATATAGAAAAGTTCTATGTGGAAGAAAAACGCTATATCAAGGAGAAGTATAATGGAGAATAAATACATCAGAAAAGCCACAGAGAAAGACGTTTCGAGAGTGGCGGAGATACTGATTTTCAATTACAGACTTAATTTCTATCCCATATTCAAAAGTGACGACTACTATTTCAACGAACTTCAGGTCATAGATGAAGCAAAGCGATTCTACACCGATAAGCAGAGGTTCAACAACACTTATGTCTACGATGACGGTGCTGTAAAGGGATTTATCACAGTCATGAACGGCGAAGTTGACCGGCTTTTCGTTGAACCTATCCTCCAGGGCAACGGAATAGGTGCTCAGCTTCTTGAGTATGCCATAGATAACTGCGGAGCGGAATCACTGTGGGCGCTGGAGAAAAATGTCCGTGCTATCGAGTTCTATTCACGTCACGGCTTCAGGCATTCCGGCGAGAAGAAACTGGAGGAAGATACTGACGAATATCTGCTCAGGCTTGTGAAGTAAGCAGAGTATATTAGGTATTGACAAATTACATACAGTATGGTACAATGAATGAGTAATCTGTCTAATATAACAGTTTATCAATAGTGTAAATTGTACATATTAAATAATGAGGAGGCTTGCCTATCATGGAGAAAGTAAGAAAGAAACTTGATATATCATTTAATTCTCCGATTGTGCTGACCTTTTCTATGATATGTCTTGCGGCACTGATAATGGGGACGCTGACAGGCGGTATAACTAACGATCTTCTGTTCAGTGTTTACCGTTCATCATTGGCAAGTCCGTTCACATATCTGCGATTTATAGGACACGTTTTCGGTCATGTTGGATGGGATCATTTCATAGGCAACATTACACTTCTGCTTTTGATTGGCCCTATGCTTGAAGAAAAATACGGCTCTAAGAATATTCTTTTCGTGATACTGGCAACTGCGGTCATAACAGGGCTTGTTAATTTCATATTCTTTCCGCATGTGCATCTTCTTGGGGCAAGCGGTGTAGTATTTGCATTTATACTGCTTTCATCATTTACAAGCATCAGCGACGGCAAGATACCGCTGACATTCCTGCTTGTGCTGATAATATATATGGGCGGTCAGGTATATGACGCTTTATTCGTTAAGGACAACGTTTCTAATCTCACTCATATCATAGGCGGCGGAGTAGGTTCTGTGCTGGGATATGTGATGACTAAAAATAAAATGGATAATTATCATTAAGGTCAATATATAAAGGATAATCAGTATGCTTAACAAGGTGCGTATAGAAAGCCCTGATGATTATTTTACAGAGCTTGGCAAACGCAAGGAAAAAGGAGTTTATTTCTGCCGTATCAATGGATACAATCAGCAGATACACGACTTTCTCATGAAATATCATGAGGAGGCAAGGCTGAACGGCGTAATAATAGAGGGGAGACTTCCTAATCCTGATAATAATAATCTTTCTTATTACAATGATATAATGGGAATGGATTTCAGGATGGATGCAGGATTTATCAATCAGAGTCTCGGTAAGTGGCTGCCACGTATGACAGCGCAGCAGAGAAGCAGCATTACTGCGGCTATGTTCAGAACTCTTACCGATCTGGAAAAACAGGGCAAAAATGAGAATATGCTCAAGAACACATATATTAAATTCATGTGCTGGCTTTATTACAGGTTTGAGAGGATCATAAATGCCCTTGGAAATGAAAAACTGCCTAAGATACTATATGAGGGCGATATAAGCCAGTATGAACTGCTTATACTGAATATTCTTTCATTTGCAGGCTGTGATGTGGTAATGTTACAGTATAGCGGCGATTCTGAATACCAAAAGACTGATCCGTCCCTTAAATATTCTGATGAGCTTTCTGCAGGGGCTATGTCCCCTTTCCCGGCAGGCTTTTCCCTCAGATATCTCAGGGATGAGATACAGCGGAATACAGCATCTCAGAAATCTGTTTCACCGTGGCGTCAGGGCGGCAGCAATGCAGATAAAGTTTCTGAACCTGTATTTGCATCAAGGCAGAATGATCAGCCCTCAGCAGTCGAACCGCCTGTTATAAAACTTGACGGTTCAAGAGTTGAAAAAATGCTGGCTTCCAGGCCACTGGTCGCTAACTGCACCAATGTCTGGATGAAAGGCAGGGTAATGGATGAGGTTAAAAAACCTCCTGTTACACGTGGTGATGACGGCAGATTCTACTATAACTGTTTTTGCCGGATAAGCGGCGCAGAAAACAAAGTAACATACGTCAACGAGCTTTTTCAGCTTCAGCTTGAACTGAAAAACAACGGCAGGCGTATGGTCATACTCAATAATATTATCGAACCGCCCTCAAATGACGAGATAGCAAAAGTCAAAAGGGCAAATTATACAAGCATAGATCAGCTTCTTGTCAATCTTGTCCCTAATCTGCACGTTCAGGCGTGGGGAGAGGCTAATAAGCTGATACAGTGGCATTTCCTGGATTTCATGCGTGAGGAAAGCAAGGCACAGGGAATGAATATTTCAAGGCTGACAAGCAAAAGTGTTTATCTTATATGCTGGCTGAAGCGGTTCAAACGGCTTTTTGAAAACTGGCGAATGCCTGAGATAGGATGTTTCTTCTATCTTGGAGGCTGCAAGAACGATAATGAAGAAATGCTGTGCAGATTCCTGTCACGACTTCCTGTGGATGTTATCATATTTCTTCCTGACCTTAACAGAGTTTGCAGCCTTGAAGATGATCATCTGTATGAGGAGCATAATACTGATTCGCTTTCACTTAACGAATTTCCGGAATCCAGCGGAGGTATCAGGATAGCTACCGCTGCATATCAGGCAGAAAGAGAGCTTGACAGCATTATGTATCATGATTCCGGACTTTACCGCAACAATCAGTACGGCAAGGCAAATACAGTATGCTTGCAGACAATGTATGAAGAAATAGCTATCCTATGGGATCAGGAACTGAAATACAGACCGAATTTCAGTACAGTAGGCGATGAAGTCAATATCCCCGTCATCTTTGCCAAGATTTCAGGGGTAAAGGACAGCGATACCGCAGCTTACTGGAGCAATATCAAAAGAATGATAACTCAGGATACTTTCCTTATTAAGAGAGTACCGTATATACAGCCCAATGCAATGAATCCTGTGAAGCAGTTTGCTGCCAGTTTCCTTATGAACGGCAAGTTACAGAAGCGGCGCATAAGGGAACATCCGGTTTATCAGTATGGCTTTCTGAGAGAATCAGTACAGGAGCATATACTCGATAAACTCCAGTATCTCATAGATCAGAGATTCATTAAGGGAACTTTTGAGAACGGCATGGAGTACACCATTGTTGCTACCGTGCTGAATATGGAAAAGAATATCGTAAGAATGATACAGAAATTTGATTTCACCAAAAAGAATCCAAAGCTCATATTCATAATCACTGACGAAAATATTCTTTCCATAGAGGATACGATACTTGCTGCTTTTCTCGATCTGATAGGTTTCGATATAGTTTTCTTCGTTCCAACAGGTTATCAGAGCGTTGAAAGATACTTTGCAAAGGAAATGATAGAAGAACACCAGATAGGCGAATATATCTATGATCTTCGTGTGCCTGATATGAATTCTATTTCCGCTGAGGCGAAGCGCAGACTTCGTGATAAATTTTTTAAGAGAGGTAAATGATAATGGGACTTGATTTCAGTAAAGCTGCTGTTCCCGCAGAGGAAACAGTTGAAAAAGTAGAAGCAGATGTAGTGGGACAGGAGCTTCCTGTCGAGAAGTATGACATAGTAGCTGACAGGGAACAGCTCAATACTCAGCTCGTAGGTTCAGAAGAAGTAGATGCTCTTGTAAGTACCATCGAAATAGATAATATGGAATCTATCGTAACTTTCGGTGCAGAGACTGCTGAGGAGATATCAAAGGCTTCCGATGTTGTACTCAGAAATATGAATATGGCTCAGTTTGATGAGTCAACTAAAATGATGAACACCCTTGCAAAGATAATGTCGGAATTTGATGTAGATGAATTAAGGGACGATCCAAGCCTTTTCAGCAAGCTTTTCGGAAATCTCCGCAAGCAGCTGGATAAGATACTTGCTAAGTATCACACAATGGGTGATGAAGTTGATAAGATATATGTTGAGCTCAAAAAGTATGAATCACAGATCAAGGAGTCTAACCGTAATCTGAGTACTATGTTCAATGCGAATGTTAACTATTACCATGATCTTGTCAAGTATATCCTTGCAGGTGAACAGGGCTGCCGTGAGATCGAAGCATACATCAAACAGCGTCAGTCTGACTTTGAGGCTACAGGTGATAATGCTATACAGTTTGAGATACAGAATCTGAATCAGTGCCTTATGATGCTGGAACAGCGTACTCAGGACCTGAGAACTGCTGAGGCTGTCGCTATGCAGTCTATCCCGATGATAAAGACAATGGAATTCACCAATATGAACCTTGTCAGAAAGATCAATTCAGCTTTCATTATCACTCTCCCTGTATTCAAGCAGGCTCTTGCTCAGGCTATCATGCTCAAGCGTCAGAAGCTTCAGGCTGAATCAATGGCTGAGCTTGACAAGAAAACTAATGAAATGCTTATTCAGAACGCCCAGAATACAGTTACACAGTCAAAAATGGCTGCTATGCTTACAGCTGGAAGTTCTATTAAGATAGAGACATTGGAAACTACTTGGAGAACTATCTGCAACGGTATCGAGGAAACCAAAGCCATCCAGGCTGACGCTCACAGAAAGCGTATAGAGGATCAGAAGAAACTCGAACTCATGAAGCAGGAATTCAACGAAAAGTACCATATGCCAAACTCAAATAAGTAATTAAAGGAGGATCACGATCATGCCGATCAATTTATCAAAAGGACAGAAAGTAAGCCTAACAAAGGACAACCCAGGTCTCAATAATATTCTCGTAGGACTTGGCTGGGATGTTAATGCATTCGATTCAGGTTCAAGCTTCGATCTTGATGTATCTGTATTCATAGCTGATGCAAGCGGTCATTGTCCTTCTGAAAAGGAATTCATATTCTATGGAAATCTCGAACATCCAAGCGGTGCGGTAAAGCATATGGGCGATAACCTTACAGGTGAAGGTGACGGCGATGATGAGCAGATCCATGTCGAGCTCAGCAAGGTGCCTGCTAACATTGAAAAGATAGCATTCGCAGTTACCATATATGAAGCTGATAAGCGCCGCCAGAATTTCGGACAGGTATCCAACGCATATATCAGGATCATTGATGAAGCTACACATACCGAGCTTGTTCGCTATGATCTTGGCGAGGATTTTTCTATCGAAACAGCTGTGGTTGTTGGTGAGATATACAAGAATAACGGTGAGTGGAAGTTCAACGCTATAGGAAGCGGATTCCAGGGCGGACTTGCTGCTCTTTGCGGACATTACGGCATTCAGGCTGAATGATAGACTTATCATAATAGTTCATGCCATAGCATTTTTGATATTGTCAGAAATGCTATGGCGTTTCTATTGTCTGCCGGGAAAAGGAAGAATACAGATGAAAGCGAATATAGCTATTATTGAAGATGATAAGGATATAAGCAGTATCATTGCAAAAGTGCTGTCAGATAACGGTTATTCATATAAGCAAGCTTACGATGGTGCATCAGCTCTGAAACTTTTCAAAAGTGAAAATTTTGATCTTATACTGCTTGATCTGATGCTGCCTTATGTTAATGGAGAAACGCTTATTTATGAGCTTAGAAAGATATCCGATACGCCTGTTATAGTTATCTCGGCAAAGTCTTTGACTGAAACAAAGATAGAGGTACTCAGGCTTGGTGCTGATGATTACATAATAAAGCCCTTTGACATCAATGAAGTATTAGTCAGGATAGAAGTCATACTCAGAAGAATATCTCAGCCGTCAGGTGACGGAGTCCTTGTATGCGGCGGTCTGAAGCTCTTTGCTGCGGAAAAGAGAGTTGAGTATGATGACAGATGTGTACCGCTTACCGCTAAGGAACTGAGTCTGCTTGAAATGTTTATGAAAAATCCGAAAAAGACCTATACAAAGGCTGAACTCTATGAATCCGTATGGAACGATGTGTATTATTATGAGGATAACACAATAAACGTACATATGAGCAATCTGAGAAGCAAGCTGAAAAAAGTATCAGGCAGAGAGCATATAGAGACTGTATGGGGAATAGGCTATCGTCTGAAGGGAGAATAAAATGTTTGTCACAGTTATATTGTCAATAGCGTGTGTACTGCTTTTATGCTATATTTTTTCTCTGAAAAGCCAGATACGTACAGTTACAAGAGAGATCGGCAGGACTTCTGAATATTCGTATAATCGTCTTGTGACCATCTCCCTTTTTGATAATGACCTTTCAGCTCTTGTTACAGCGCTCAACAGGGAGATAGACAGCAGAAAGCATATGAAGATCAGAATTGCGAAAACAGAGGATTCATTCAAAAGAGCGATATCTGATATCGCTCATGACCTGAGAACTCCTCTTTCGGTTGTTAAAGGCGAACTTCAGCTTGCATCAAACGGCAGAGACTGCGATGATGATATCAGCCATTACATAGATGTATGTATAAGCAAAACGGATGAACTCAAATATATGACTGACAGCTTTTTTGAGCTTGCCTTGCTGGAGAGCGACAGCGAGAAAGCCAAATTACAGCGTATAAATATCACCAATCTTATAATGAAATTTATAGCTGAAAACGAAGGACATATACGTATGCACAGTATAGAGCCTGATATTGTATTGCCTGATAATACAGTATTTGCTATGGGTGATGAAAAGCTTCTTATGCGTATACTTGAAAACCTTCTTGGAAACGTCATAAAGTATTCATCAGGCTCTTTTCGGCTTGAGTTGACGGATGGGGCGGAAATCGTAATGTCAAATCCTGCTGCTGATGCTGATAATATAGATACTGCAAGGATATTTGAACGAAGCTATCGGGCTGATGGTCCGAGGAGAAGCGGAAGTGCAGGCCTCGGTCTGAATATAGTAAAGCTTTTGTGTGAAAAAATTGATGCAAAAGCAAGTGCGGAGGTTTCAGACGGTCAGCTAAGTATCACTGTGGAGCTTAAAGAGTGTAACGCATGATGATCAGAATTAACTGATATTTTACATTATTGCAAATAATTACGAGGGCACCATTCATGTAATTCATGGTCGGTCATGAAGATACAAATGAAAGAATGGCGCCCTTTTTGCTGAACATGAATATCCTTATCTTAAAGGCAACACCGCACAAAGCCCGCCTGACGGCTTTGCACTGAATCTGCTTACATATTTTCCGTCATCTTGCACAGAAATCCCTTGACATACGTCAGTATGCCTGCGAAATATCTATACAATCTGACGAAAAATCTGTCGGCGCATATTCATCACAAGTTTTGTGCGGTGTTGCCTAAAGTCTATGTTGTTTTGATAAATATGAATTTTTATATCTTAAGGAATTCTTTAACATTATGTTTTATAATAGAAGCATAGAAACAAACAGGAGGTA
>JAFOMV010000251.1 GCA_017418765.1 Ruminococcus sp.
GCGCCGACAGATTTTTCGTCAGATTGTATAGAAATTCCGCAGGCATACTGACGTATGTCAAGGGATTTCTGTGCAAGATGACGGAAAATATGTAAGCAGATTCAGTGCAAAGCCGTCAGGCGGGCTTTGTGCGGTGTTGCCTTAAGAGAACGGAACGCTCCCTTTTTTCGGACTGTTCCCCTTTTCCGGCATAACCACAAATAAACATTTTCAGTACAGCACCGATGAAAGCTTAAAACTGTTCAGTTTACAGTATTGCAAGGTGCTGCTCAAAGGATACCGAAAGCGAGGAACGATAAACATGAAAATTTCATTTTCAAAAAAGCTTATAAGCGGCGCTCTTTCTGCAATGATGGCCGCTGCGGCAGTACCTGCGTCAATTGCATCATATGCAGCTGATAAGGATAACAATATAGTATCAAAGACATATCAGGCTGCTCCTGTAAACGGCAATTACTTCTCATCTGCATTTGAAAACGGCACTGACGGATGGGAAGGCAGAGGTGCCGCTATGGTATCAAGAGATACCGCAAACTACGCCGACGGCAAGGCTTCACTTTTTGTAAGCGGAAGGACCGACTTCTGGAACGGCGCTTCCATCGACCTTGATCCGTCTTCATTCACCGCAGGCAAGACCTACAGCTTCGGTGCAGCAGTAATGCAGAAAACCGAACTTTCCACCACTATCAAGATAACTCTCCAGTATACCGATGCTGACGGAAAGACACAGTATGATGAAGTAGCAAGAGAAGAAGTCTCCAGCGGCAAGTGGACTGCTCTCAGCAATTCGGCATATACTATCCCCGCAGGCGCAACAGAGCTGCTTCTCTACATCGAAGCTCCCGACAGCCTTACTGATTTTTATATAGACAGCGCCATAGGTGCAGAAAAAGGTAAGACCGTATCCGTTTCCGGCGGTACAGTTTCACAGTCAGGAACTCCTGTTGTCACTGCTGCTGCTCCAAGCAGTTCATCCGTACAGGGAACAGGACTCAAAAACCTGTTTGCCCCCTGGTTCAAATTCGGTACCTGTGTCAGCCCGAATGAACTGAACTCAGGCGCTTCCTTCCTCAAGAAAAACTATAACTCCATTACTCCCGAAAACGAGCTGAAGCCTGATGCTCTCATAGATAAGTCTGCTTGTCAGAAAAATGGCAACAATATAAATACTCAGATAAGCCTGAGCAAAGCTGCTAAGACTCTGAAATTCTGCGAGGAGAACGGCATATCACTTCGTGGACATACATTCGTATGGCACAGTCAGACGCCTGACTGGTTCTTCCGTGAAAACTTCTCCGACAACGGCGCTTACGTGTCAAAGAGCGTTATGGACAAGCGACTCGAAAGCTTTATCAAGAACACTTTCGACGCTATCAAGCAGCAGTACCCTAAACTCGACATTTATTCATATGATGTGTGCAATGAGCTTTTCAAGGTGAACGGCGGCGGCATGAGAGTTTCCAAGGCTTCCGACAGCAAGAACGGTTCACTCTGGGCTCAGATATACGGTGACGACAGCTTTGTTATCAAGGCTTTCCAGTATGCAAGGAAATACGCTCCTAAGGGATGCAAGCTCTACCTCAACGATTTCAATGAGTATGTCGGCGATAAGACCAATGATATCTACAACATGGCTATGAAGCTGAAGAAGCAGGGCCTGATAGACGGTATCGGTATGCAGTCTCACCTCGGCACAGGATATCCCGATGCAAAGACCTACGAAAAGGCTCTCAATAAATTCCTCAGCACAGGCCTTGAAGTTCAGATCACCGAGCTCGATATCACCTGCACCGACTTCAACGCTCAGGCTAAGCTCTACGAATCCATATTCAAGCTGGCTATGGCTCACGCATCTCAGATACCTGCGCTCACTATCTGGGGCACTACCGATAACGTAAGCTGGAGAAAAGATCAGAAGCCTCTCTTATTCTCGGAAGGCTACAAGACTAAGCCCGCCTATGACAAAGTTGTTGCTCTTGCACAGTCTGCCGCTCCTGTACAGCAAACTACTCAGCAGCAGCCTGTTACTCAGAAAACAACAACATCTACCACCACCACAACAACTACTACCACAACCCCGACAACTATAAAAACTACCTTTACTGCTGAACAGAGCAGCGTTATCACTACTGTGACAGAATACAATCCGGCTCATTCCCCTTCTTCTAAGGAAACACTGTGGGGCGATGCCAACTGCGACGGCAAGGTAGATCTTTCAGACGCCGTTATCATCATGCAGGTGCTTTCCAACCCCAATAAGTACTCACTGACAGATCAGGGCCGTGCCAACGGCGATGTTA
>JAFOMV010000039.1 GCA_017418765.1 Ruminococcus sp.
CGCTCAGGCTCTACGATACGCTCAAAAACGCCTGCGTCGATGAGGTCCTGTCTCTTTTCAGCAACAGGCTGAAGTGTTTCGAGGACTTCTGTAACAGCCTGGATGAACTCAGGCTCGCCCGGATTTCTCTTTTCTACTCTTTCTAATAATTCCTTGAGATACTGATTTTTTAACGCCATTGTTAAAAAACCTCCTTTACAAAATTCTGCAATATTTTGCAGTTCACGATAAATTATAGCACTGTGGAGGCAATTTTGCAAGAGTTTGTTGCACGGATTTTACTTTTTTTCTTCATTTTGGTGGTAATGCACAATTTCAGCATTTTATATCATTAAAGCATAGTAAGATTTTGTTTGCATCTTATCGACTTTTATCAAACTAAAGTGCCTGCGCTAAACACCCTGACAACTCATTGATGCGTACTTGACAAATATATGCATTTATAGTAAAATAATCAATGTATAGCAGAATGTATGTAAATGCCGATGCATTATCAAAGCATATTAGGGGAGGTATAATGATATGCAGGGATTAGACGATCATGCTCCTGCCGTAAAAAAAACAATGCCGCTGTTTTACCTGATACTCACTTCAGACAGTATACAGGACAGCAGTATCAGGCAGGCAAGGGATGCGGTCAGGGAAGATGTTCATATCAAAAACAAAAAAAGACTCAGTGATGCCGATACAGCAGGCAGGGATATGGCTGACCGGCAAAAGAGGTACAGCTGATGGAAAAATACTCTTCTTTTTCTCAGACCAGCACAGGCTATAATCATATTCAGAATAAGATAGTTTGTCAGGATTTCTCAATGGCAATAAACAATGATGATTTCGTTTTTGCCGCAGTCGCTGACGGTCATGGAAGTCCCCACTATCTTCGTACAGAAAGAGGCTCAAGATTCGCTGTAGAATGTGCTTTTGACTGTATCTCCGAGTTCCTTGAAAGTCTGAATGAGGCTGAAAAGATCCTCGATGACCCGAAACAGCGTGACAGACTTTTGGATCAGTTATGGCGGAACATAGTTTTAAGATGGAACAGCCGCACAGAAGCAGACTATCAGAATGAACCGTTTGCTCCGGAAGAACTTGACAGGATACCTGACGATCTCGGATTCTACCGTGAACAATATATGAACGGCGAGTATATCAGTGCTTACGGCACGACACTTGTTTTTATTGCAGCTACCGAGAATTTTGCTGTTTGCGGACAGATAGGCGACGGCAAATGCGTTACTATAGACTGTTCGGGAATAGCCGCTGACCCTGTTCCTGATGACCCAAGATGTTTCGATAATATCACTACATCCATGTGTCAGGATGACGCCATACTGTCTGCAAGATTCGTATACTATCCTAAAGACAGTATACCTCCTGCTATTTTTATCGGCACGGATGGGGTACAGAACTCATATTGGGATATAGAACAGCTTCACGGCTTCTATCGTGGGCTCGCACTTACTTTTGCCGAAAGCGGTATTATCGGAGGCGTTCGTCAGCTTGCAGAGTTTCTGCCTGAAATGACACGAAAAGGCAGCGGCGATGACGTTTCTGTTGCAGGCATCATAGACCTTGAAAGACTTGTAAACTCTGTAGACTCTTTGAAAAGCGCAGTTAATTATATCGAAAAGGATACACAGATAGAGCCTGTAGACAGTCCTCCTATAGAGGATATAAAAAAGGATATAACCGAAGAATAGGGGCTTGCTTTCACAAAACGCTGTGTCAGCTTGCTGATATATTGATGCTGTGCCACAGAACAAAAATCCGCTTGTGCTCCTTATGAATACAGATCAAATAAAATAACGGCTGACGATCCATCTGATGATGAGACCGCCGCCGTCTTTTTTATTTATATTTGTTCAGATACTCGCTTGCAAGATACAGCGAACCGCACACAACAACTACACCATCATTTTCCAGTGCAAGCGCTTTCGCTTTCTCTACGCATTCCTCAAGAGTTCCTGATTCTGTTTCCGTCAGGAAGTCCGCTGTCTCAGCTATATCCTCCTTCGGTACTGCATTAGACGCAAACCCGTCAACTGCAAAAAGCTTCGTGCAGTGCTCCGAAATCGTCCGTACGCATTCAACATAATCCTTTGAGCTGACCATGCCCATAACTGCGTATATCTTCTTGCTGCGTGAAGTCAGATACATCAGCATAAGCGCCAGCATACCAACTCCCGCAGGATTGTGACCTCCGTCAACTATTACTGGAGGTTCACCGTCAATGTACTGCACTCTCGCCTTGACCTGAGCTGTCTCTATTGCCTTTCCTATGGCTTCATCAGGGATATCGAATCCCTTGCCTCTCAGGTAAACGCAGGCCGTTACCGCCGTAACTGCGTTGTAATACTGATGAACTCCTGCCATTGCAGGCTTGTATTTCACCCCATTGAAGATAAGCGGCGAGAACAGTCCGCCGTCAGCCGCAGGTATGCAGTCAGCCTTTTCAACAAATTCAGCGCCCATTTCCTCAGCCGTACTCCTTACGATACTGCGGACGCTTTCAGGGTTATCCTCAGAAAGCACAACTGCTGAGCCGCCTTTGATGATGCCTGCCTTCTGAACGGCTATTTTCTCCACCGTATCGCCAAGTATAGCGGTATGGTCAAGGGAAACAGACGTTATAACGGAAAGCAGCGGCGGAGGTATAACGTTTGTAGAGTCAAGAAGTCCGCCTATGCCCGTTTCAAGCACTACCACATCGCATTTCTCACGCTCATACCAAAGCATGGCTATCGCCATGGTTATCTCGAACTGTGAATACTCCCCATCGCCTGCTTTTTCCCTGACGATCTCCGCAAGCCTACAAAGCGACTCATCGTCTATCTCGTCATCGTTAATACGTATCCTGTCATTGTAATGGAGGATGAAAGGCGAAGTGAATTTTCCCGTCCTGTACCCTGCAAACTGCAAAGCATCAGCTATATATTCAAGGGTCGAGCCCTTGCCGTTAGTACCTGCGATATGTACGAACTTCAGGCGTTTTTCGGGATTTCCCACGCTGTCCATAAGGCTCTGTGCACGGGACAGGTCTGTAATCCTGCCGCCTGACTTTGTATAGGAGTTGATGTACTCCATACACTGGTTTATATTCATGCTTTCACTATCCTTAAATAATGTATCTACGATTACCAGTATATCACAAATATTTTGAAATTACAATAGTTTTCTGTTTTACATCAATAATAAGTATATTTGTAACAGTAATACGAAAAGGGCGCACAATGTACGCCCCTGCAATTATGTATAAATGCAATATTAATTACGCATTAATAAACGCCTGCCTGCTTTTCAGCCTTTGCAACGGCTTCTTCAAGTGTCATGCCGCTGAATTCCTGAGCAGAGAAGATACGTCCGCACTTCTTGTCGTCAACGAAAGCTCCCACCAGTACGCCGGGAAGTGCGCTTTCGGGTGTATTCGGAGCGTTGGGACCGCCAAGATCGGTTCTGCACCAGCCGGGATCGGTAAGATTCATAGTAACATTTGTTCCCTCATAATTCTTGCCCAGGTCTCGTGTTACCTTGTTCAGTGCTGCCTTTGCTGCGGAATAGCCTGCCTGCTC
>JAFOMV010000252.1 GCA_017418765.1 Ruminococcus sp.
GAACCTTTCGGTGTTGTATACAAAGCGGACATTATCCTTATAGCTTTGCTCAAATATATCTTTCATCAATTTTTTTCCGTAACCGTTAACAGGCTCAGGCAGCACACATTCATAGCTGTCTACAGGAAATGACGAATTATCAGATGCCGCAGTATTATCGGTTTCCTGTGCATTTGATGAGTGGACTGCCATAGCTGTATCATAGCTGACATAAGCTCTGAAGCTGTCCCCTGCACATCTTTTTGAAGCCTTGTCGTCAGGCTTGCTCACAACGGCTGATATATAGCATTTTACGCCGTTTAAGTATATGTCCTTTCCTGCGACATCATCAGAGCCGTAAAGCTCCCATGCAAGTTCACGGTCAATTACTGCGCCGTCATGCATGATATCGTCTTCATTGAAGTAAGCACCGCTTATGAGATCAAAGCTGTGAAAGAAGAAGAAATCTCCGCCTGCTGCTGTTACGTCAGCTTCACATCGCCTGCTGGTATCGCATCTTACCTGTGCTGTGCCGATATCAGAACTGTAGGCATCGGCAAACAGCTTTTCGTCAGTGTTGAATGAAGCATTAGCCAGTGCAGTCATCAGCTGTCCTCGAACGGAACGTATCCTTGATGTGTAAAAATCAGAATCGCCGCTGAAAAAACAGCTTATCTGCGAGAATTGATCCTCAGTTTCGCCCTGCCATTTTTCGGCTGTAAAGTTATATTTCTGAGCATTGGCTGTATGGCGGGCGCAGGCTGTAAGCGATACTATGCCTGCTGCCGCTGCTATATTTACAAGAACAGGGATGAGTACTCTGAGTCTTGTTTTTAGTCTCATATACTGCACCGCCTTATTTATCCTTGATACGGACCTGATCGCCTGATCTTACAGGTTTGCTTGCGTTGGTTATAACATAGGTCCCCTGAGAGATATTACCCTCAACAGCACTTGAAAGTTCATCTGAGGCTTTCACATCTACGCTTACTCTGTCAGCATAATATCTGTTTCCGAGAGGCGAACTCTTTGAACGTACAGTGAGTACGAATTTGCCGTTATTATCCTCGTATACAGCACTTTTGGGGATTATAGCATCATATTGTCCGCTGCCGCACGGGATGGAGAGATCAAGGGAAGTGCCTGATTCTACATCACCCTTTACAGAAAAAATGAGAGTGCGTTTTTTTGAACCGCTTACAGTATCATTTTTTATATCTGTAAGTACAGCTTCGATATCGTCTCCCCAGTTGTTCACGATATCGGCGGAAGTTCCATTTTTGATCTTTTTTGTCTTTTCGCCGTCAACTGGTATTTTTACGGTAAAGCCCTCATCTGCGATGTCTATGACAGCCATAGGAGTTCCTGCCATAACTTTTTCATCAGGCTTTACATTGACGGAGCTGACTACTCCGCTGTATTTGGAAACGATCTTATCCTCGGAAGAATTTTTTTTGAGCTTTTCAACTTTTTCACGCTGTTTATCGAGAGCTTTCTGCTGTGCCTCCATATCGAGGGCGGCTTTCTGATCGGTAATATCGTTTGTCTTCTTTGTCTTGTTATAAGCAGTCATGAGCTCTTCGAGCGCTCTTTGTTTAGCTGTAACATCAGCGTCTGCGGCTTCGTAGGACATATTGCTTTCGCTGCCTGCCTGTGATTCATAATCCGATATACGGAAGCTTATATCACTTATCTCTGCTTCAACAGAACTGAGCTGAGAAACGAGGCTGCTTCTTACCCTGTTTTTTTCATTTTCATATTCGCTTGCAGCGTTATCTTTAGCTGACTTTTTATTATTGAGCTCTGAGGTCTGATCTGCTCTTTCTTCTTCCGGTCTGCTGAGATATTTTTCCTCCGCCGCTGAATATTCGGATTCAGCTTTGAGCCATCTGCTGCAAAGCGACGGAAGATCTCCGCTGTATTCGGGGGAAGCATCTGAGTAATCATCATTGTCTATTGCTGATATGACAGATCTGAGTTTGCTTTGTACATCAGTCTTTGAGGCAAGTTCACGTCTGTCAGCATTATAGCTGTCACGGGCTGAGGCAGCATAGTTTTCACCGGCTGCTGC
>JAFOMV010000253.1 GCA_017418765.1 Ruminococcus sp.
AAGGGTTCCTCTGACGGAGGCGGTCCCCTCTGTCAGCTGCGCTGACATCTCCCCACACTGTGGGGAGCGCTGCCCTCAAACTCCCTTCCTAAAACTTTCAGTATTAATTTTTGCCCATTATAGGGCGCACACAAGTAAAGTAAAAATTATTCATTTCTTTCAAGTGCGCCCTATAATGGGCAAAAATTCTATTAAAAGTCTTTGGAAAGGGGTTCGGGGAAGAACCTTTCCTCAGAAAGGTTTTCCCCGATAAATACGTATAAAACTTCTATAAGAGTACCGCCGTTATTGTCCGCTTTTATTTTTATGAAATTACCGATATATTAAGTTCCTGCGGAGATACTACTGTAAAGGCTTTGCTGCTGCCTGTTACGGTTACATTCAGTTCATCATTCCGTCTTTCTGCTTTGATATGTGCCGCTGGCTGTCCATGAATGTTGTATACATCTGTTTCCGCAGTCTGACCGTCGCTGATACCGTAGACGCATATCTTCATGCCATCTGTATAGTCGTATTCGGCTTTTCCTCTGAAGCTGCCGAAAACTATTATCGAGCAAGGCTTTGCATAGAGAGGCATTGAGAAATAGTCGTACTTTCTGGTGTACCATTTGCCGCCTTGCAGCATTTCCCCTGTGAGGATATCCGTCCATATTCCGCCATCGGGGAGATAGAATGAACATTCGCCGTCCTCGCTGAAAACAGGAGCGCAGAGGAGAGAATCTCCCAGCATATACTGTGTATCGATAGTCAGGGTATTCCTGTCGCTGCCGAAATCCACGATCATTGCTCTCATCATCGGAACACCTGTTTTGTGCGTTGTTACGGCATTTGCATAGAGGTATGGCATAAGTCTGCCTTTCAGGTCAGCGAAGAAACGTGAAACATCGCAGCTTTCATCGTCGAAAGCCCAGGGCACACGGTATGAGCTGCTGCCGTGATAGCGTGAATGAGAGGACATCAGGCCAAATGCAGTCCAGCGCTTGTAAAGGTCGGGAGTACCCGTAGCCTCGAATCCGCTTATATCGTGGGAGAAGAAGCCGAATCCCGACATAGTAAGGGAAAGTCCTCCTCTGAGAGTTTCCGCCATAGCTGAATAATCGGAGAAGCAGTCACCTCCCCAGTGAACGGGGAACTGCTGACAGCCTGCGGTAGCTGAACGTGCAAAGAGACAAGCCTCGCCATTAGCCTCGGAAAGAGCGTCCCACACCGTCTTATTGTAGAGATAGGAGTAATAATTGTGCATTTTGTAAGGGTCGGAGCCGTCGCAGTACACCACATCGGTAGGTATACGCTCACCGAAATCGGTTTTGACAGCGTCTATCCCCATATCTGCCAAGTCCTTTATCCTTGTTGCGAACCACTCTCTCGCTCCGGGATTCGTAAAGTCGATTATCGCCATTCCCGGCTGCCAGAAGTCGGTCTGAAACACCGAACCGTCCTTTTTGTGGATGAAATAGCCTTTCTCTGCCAGTTCACGGAATACAGGTGCCCGTTGACCTACATAGGGATTTATCCAGACGCAGATACGCAGACCCCTGCTTTTAAGACGCTGTATCATCGCCTTCGGGTCAGGGAACATTCTCTCGTCCCACTGAAAACTGCACCACTCATGCTCTTTCATCCAGAAGCAGTCAAAATGGAACACTTCAAGAGGAATATTCCGCTTCTCCATGCCTTCGATGAAGGAGGTAACAGTGTTCTCGTCATAGTCGGTAGTGAACGAGGTTGACAGCCACAATCCAAATGACCACGCAGGCGGAAGTGCGGGTCTGCCTGTGAGAGCAGTATATCGTTCAATTACATCTGCAACAGAATTTCCGCCGAAGATGTAATACTCCAGTTTTTCACCCTGAACGGAGAAAGCTGTGCGTGAAACGTGCTCGGAAGCCACCTCAAAGCTGACCATTTCGGGATGAGCTGCAAACACGCCGTAATTCCGTGACGACAGGAAAAACGGCACGGACTTGTAACTCTGCTCGGTGCAGGTGCCGCCGTCATTGTTCCATATATCGCAGGTCTGACCGTTCTTCACAAATGGCGTGAACTTCTCGCCGAAGCCGTAGATGTACTCCCCTGTGGAAATCTCCAACATCTCACGGATAAAGGTATCTCCGCCATTATCAGAACGTGAAAAGAAACGTTCACTCTCTGCGGACTGCTCATTCTCACGCTGAATAACAGAAGTGGTACGCCAGCCCGACTTAGTCAGCAGTTTACCATCGTAGAGGTATTTCACTCCCCAAGGGCTGTGCACAGGCGGTATCACTACACTGGTTTTCCCGGAAATAAGCTGATATCCACCGTCTTTGGTACATATCACTTCGGGGCGGAAGCTATTGTCCTCATTGAGCAAAAATGCAGGCGAACGCTCAACAGTTCCCGAAAAATGGCTGATCGTGACCTTTATACTGTTTTCGAGGGTAGATGTAAAACGAATAGTCAGCACAGGGCCGCCGAGAGTCATTCCTCTGTTTCCGATCCATTGGTGGGTGGTGTATACTGTCACGGAAGTCTCGTCAGTGTCTATCCCGTAGACCTCCTCAGCGTAATTGACGTTGTATCCCATTTTTGTCATCCAGAAACCATCCGAAACTTTCATAACAAACTCCTTTCAGCTATATAAAGCAAAATGTCTTCAACCGAGTTTTCCACAGAGGGTTGAAAGCTTTGTTGAATATCAACAATTATATCAGTGGATGCCGTTTAAAGTCAAAGCTGGTCTCGAAGCTGTCCCAGTCCTGTCTGCACAGCTCCACACATTCTTCAGCCAGTTCGACTATTTTTGTTTTTTCTGAATATTCGGGCACAGGCAGCCTTGCTGTATCTCCGGGATTCATGTTCATTGTGGGATTTACTGCCTGTGAAAGCACAGCGATGACCTTGCTGTTGAGAAGCGCCAGAAGCCACATCAGCTGTTCGTCATTATCCGCAAATGCACAGCTTCCTGCCACGTTGAACATGAAGTTTTCATCGTAATACCGCACTGTGATACTGCTGCTGGTAAGTGAAGACCAGCTAACAGCACGGCGGAAACAATATTCCAGATTCTGCGGCCGTGAGCGGAGTCTGCCGTTATTGTCACGGAAATCACGGATACGCCGCCCGTCATTCTCCCAGTCGATGACATACTCACGGTTGCCGTACCACCGCCGCATATCGCCGCCCTTGTTGAGCAGATACCACTTTTTTTCTGTCGTTCGTCTGAATGCCGTTTTGTCAGCGCAGACTTCGTACCAGCGCCGCAGGAATCTGTCATTATCGCCTGTGATAAGCCCCTCACGGACATCATACCTATCCCCAAGAGCCGCCATATCGAAGCATTGTACCGCTTTTTCACTGAGCCAGTAGGCAACAGGCGCAGAGGGAAGTTTCAGCATATCAGCCGCCTTCATCCTGAATCTATAGCCGCATATGTCATCCGAGGCACCCTCCAATATCATCTGCCGCTGAACGTCCATCTCTCCCTCATGCTCAGTCAGGCGGAGAAAAGTACATTCCCTGTCAGCAGGGCTGTTTGAGAATGTGAACATACACAGCGGTACTACCGCTTCATCAAAGGCAGAGTATTCAAACTGTACCAGCGATTCCAGACATTTTTCACCTAAAATAAGCCTGCGAAGCGGTTCACAGCTGTTGATGAAAAGCCATGTGTACGGTGTGAGAAATCCCAGTTTTCCGTCTGTTTCCACCATTTCACAGCTCCTCACAATGAAAGCAGCAAATAAGTCGGAGCAATGATCGGGATATTTATTCTTGATATATTCCAGAAGCATTCTATCCATTGCCGAATGTCCGAGGTATGGAGG
>JAFOMV010000254.1 GCA_017418765.1 Ruminococcus sp.
CCAATCTCATCTGACAGCTTTAATGCTTCTTCTTTGAATTCTTTACTGTACTTCATAGTCGTTTTCCCTTTCCGGTTTTGTTATTTATATTCTACCAGATTTTGGGGTGTTTGTCGACTGCTCTTTCAGTATAACACTTCATATTCAGTTTTATCAAGCGACTTTCATCGCTTCGTTAAATGTCCCTTTGGACTCACCCTTTCAGATTTAGAATTCGAGAAGATACATATTCCTTTTCATAGTATCAACTTCCTTTATTATGTAAAAGCAGCATCAACAATGTCGATTTTATTGCATTTCGATCATAGCTGCTATCTTTACATTATTAAAGCATAGCATAGAATAATCTGATTTCTCATGGGACTCACCTTTCGCCGAAGATTTGTTTCATTTTGAAACTATTTCTGCATTCCGCCTGCATATTCCGCCAGGCTTATTACAGTTATTCAATGCTGAAACACAGCTAAAAGTACTTAACGTCTCATCGGACTCACCTTTCAAGATTATTTTGTTTCTTATAGAAACGTTCAGATTAAAATGCAAATTAAATTCTCATTGGACTCAACCTTTACATAGTTATTTATTCGATATATCTAAAGACAAATTGTCGGAGTTTCAGATAATCCTGTATCTTGAATTGACTTTAGACATGAAGCCGTTTAACATATTCAGCATTACGTCAGCTTTATAATTGAATTAATAACCCTTTTTATATTCAATCAACGGAACAAGCACGAAGCCTATATTCCCACTTTATTCAACTCAATCACTCAGCAAGTCCGCCGGCTTCACGCTGCTGACTTGAATTTTCTTCCATCGGACCCACTCACCTTTCCGCTTGTTATAATTTACATTGAGGTTATTCCTCAGACCAAGTAAACCAAGCTTACGAAGTTTACCATTTTTGGTTTCTTCGTTTTCCTTGATTATATATTACCACAACTTTTGGTAAATGTCAATAGTATTCTATCAACTTTGATAATAATTCAAAGCATTTTGTTGTATGATACAATTTTATACCACTTCTTATGTTCATTTTGAACAATAGGCGTCACATTTTCTTTTATGCAACAAAAAAGCAAGCCGTTAAATACAGATAAACGGCTTGCTCTGTTAATATTAGAGTGTATCAGTATGCGGCTGTTCACTTTTTGACGAATCCAAAATAGAGAAGCACAAGTATACCGAGAACTATTCTGTACCATCCGAATGCCTTGAAATCATGCTTTTTGATGTAATCCATAAGGAACTTGATAACGAATACGGATACTAAAAATGCAATGATCATGCCTGTCAGGAGTATGAAAAGTTCACTTCCCGTAAAATCATGGTATTTGCAGAGTTTGAGCAGACTTGCGCCGAACATTACAGGTATTGCAAGGAAGAAGGTGAACTCAGCTGCAACAGTTCTTGAAATGCCGATAAGCAGTGCTCCGACTATAGTTGCACCTGAACGGGATGTGCCGGGGAAAAGCGCTGCTATCAGCTGAAACATTCCTATTATCAGGGCTGATCTGTATGTAAGCTGATCCAGAGTTGTTACCTTTGGCTTTTTGCCTTTGTTCCAGTTTTCTACCACTATGAATGCGATACCGAAGACTATAAGTGCAATGGCAACTACCCAGGGATTATAGAAATGCTCATCTACCCAGTCATCCAAAGCAAGTCCGATAACTGCGGCAGGAAGACAGGCCACGATGACTTTGAACCACATTGAAAATACATCGGTCCTGACCATTTTTCCGAATGGAGTATTATTCAGCGGATGCTGATTCCCCTCTTTGCCGAAGGGCCATAGCTTTTTCCAGAAAATGAGCACTACAGCGAGGATAGCACCAAGCTGTATCACAACATCGAACATTTCAATGAAATCATCCGATTTTTTCAGCTGAAGAAATTCGTTTACCAGAATGAGATGACCTGTAGAACTTACAGGCAGCCATTCTGTAATACCTTCTACGATACCGAGAATGACAGCTTTTATGAATTCTGACATATTTGATTGTTTCCTTTCTTTCAATAAAATTTACAGAACAAATTATAGCATAATTTAAACTATGTGTCAATCGTCAATATCACTATTTCTTAGTATCCTGAACTTTCTTTTTGATATATCGATAATCCCGTCTTTTTTCAGTTTGGTTATAACTCTCTGAAGTGCGCTTCTGTTCACGCAGAGATAGTCCGAAAGGGCTGTAGTAGTAAACGGTATCTGCGGAGTTTTGCCTGCAGGCGTTTTCTCCTCGATGATACTAAGGCAGCTTATCAGCTTTTCCTCTATGGTGCGCTGACTGAGCACCTCTATCCTTTCTGTCAGGGCTATGGCTTTTTCCGACATTAGCCCCAGCAGATTCTCCACGACCATCGAATGGCAGCTGCAAGCGTTTTCACAGCGCTTGGTTATCTCGCTTCTCCTGAGAAACATGATCTTGCAGTCAGTCTCCGAAACTATCTCAATATGATTTCTCGGCGAGGTGCTGAACGTAAAGAATACACCGAATATCCCCTGTTCCCCCAGCGATTCTATTATAGTACGCACTCCGTTGATATCATATCTTTCCATAACTGCACGGCCGCTGAGTATTATCCCGACTTTATCGCTGCTTTCAGAAAAATCGATTATCCTGCTGCCCGCTTTGTACTGCTTAATCTCAGGCGAGAAGCAGCTCATCATCCTCTGACAGTCGGCAGGATCAACACCTTTAAATAATATGTTATTCTCAGGTAACATAAAAATACCTCCGATGTTGCATATGCAACAGATTTTTTGTTTATTTTATGATACAATATATTCAGACGAAAGTCAAGAGCTATTTGTACAGGAGGTATTTGAAATGAATGTCAATGTTATCGGTGAGCAGCTCTCTCAGGACGAGATCAACGCTTACATAGATTACGGCAAAAAGAAGTACAGCGACAGAGTGATAAACAGAATGACTATCAAGACAGACGGCGATTTTGTAGATCTTGAGTATGACTTTGAACCTGACGTTCCTTTCGACAGGATAAGAAGGATCACAGGCTACCTCGTTGGTACACTTGATCGCTTTAACAACGGCAAGCGTGCTGAGGAGCACGACAGAGTTAAGCACAGCGTCTGATCGCAGCTTTCCCGTAAATTATTGCGGGTTGGAATAAATCAACTATATATGGAGGTATTTTATCATGAAAACTTATGTATGTCCTATCTGCGGATACGTTCACGAAGGAGAAGAACCACCTGAGAAATGTCCTCAGTGCGGAGTTCCCGGCTCTAAGTTTATTGTAAAGGAATCAAGCGATAATCTTGTATTTGCCTGCGAGCACGAACTTGGTGTTGCTAAGGCTGTAACAGATCCTGAGATCATAGAAGGACTCCGTTCAAACTTTACAGGTGAATGTACTGAGGTAGGTATGTATCTTGCAATGGCAAGAGTTGCTTACAGAGAAGGTTATGCTGAGATCGGCGCTTACTGGGAAAAGGCTGCTTTTGAGGAAGCAGAGCACGCTGCTAAGTTTGCAGAGCTTCTCGGTGAAGTTCTTTCAGATTCTACAAAGGAAAATCTTGAAAAGAGAGTTGCCGCTGAGCACGGTGCTACTGAAGGCAAGCTGAAGCTCGCTAAGAGAGCTAAGGAGCTCAATCTCGATGCTATCCACGATACAGTTCACGAAATGGCTAAGGACGAAGCTCGTCATGGCAAGGCTTTCGAGGGACTTCTCAAGAGATACTTTGGCTGATACTTATGATAACAACAGCGTATAAGGCTTATTACGGCTTTATACGCTGTTTTTTTATTCTCATTGATCGTACGGCAGATTCAGCCTGACCCATTCCGAAACTGCACTTATGAATATTGCGTTTGATGGTGTATCTTTATCATTACAGATGATATTTCCGAATACCTCAGCAGAACGTGCAGAATTATGATGTGACCATCCTGTTGAGATGGCATGGCGTATCGCTCTTTCGACTGACGCTGAGCTCGTACCGTATTTTTCAGCGATCTTAGGGTAAAGGTCCTTTGATAAGTAAAGATTCGATATTTTCAGGTCCTTGCATATTTTTATGGCTTCAATGATGTAGATATAGCCTTTGACACTTGTGGATATGCCAAGATCAATGATCAGTCTGACTATCTTTTTCTCTGTTTTTATATCCATAACACGCATCTCCTTGCATAAAAAATGTTTCTTTGATTATCCTACCTTACAAATTATACCATATTTCAATAGTATTCGACACACACATTTTTTGTATTATTTTGGCGGATGTTGTCGAGGCAGATTGAAAAATGTCATAAAAAGTCGATTACAGTAATATG
Source organism: Ruminococcus sp. (assembly GCA_017418765.1). The sequence continues at coordinate 4,302 of JAFOMV010000254.1, forward strand.
TAAACAAAATTAAATAATACAAAAACTAAAAATATTATTGAAATTCGTATCAAGTCATGATATAATATGAACAAAAGACGATTAAATATGTGGAGCAATACCATAAGCCAACATCCCACAAGATACTCATCCCCTTTTTTCAGCAATGCTGTGTATGTGCGGTATTCTCCCAAATACTAAAAAGGAGTCGATCTATTATGAGGATGAAAAAATTCCTATGCTCTGTCACAGCATCAGCTCTGCTGCTCGGCACAGCAATATCCTTTCCGGTGAGATTTCCTACAGCTCACGGACAGGATGCAGTCAATAACTATTCGGAAGATGTCGGATTTGTAGGAAATCTGTTCTGTATCGCAGGAAGCGATAATGCCGATCACGCCGAACTTCAGTGGAGCACAACTCTTTCAGCCAAGAAGTATATACTGTACCGCTCTGAAAACAAGAACAGCGGCTATACAGAGGTATACAGCGGCAATGGTACTTCATGGCAGGATAATGATATGCAGATGGGAAAGGAGTATTTCTATCAGCTCGAAGTCGTTACGGATAAGGGAAGCTCCTACTCAGGTATCAGATCACTGAAACCCTGTGAAGTCCCCGGAGGACTGAACACCTATGACAACCAGCACGGAAGCAGCGTTGTATACGAAACAAGCGGCACAAAGGTAGGCGATAAATACTACAGCTACTCTCTGAAAAGCCACTCAGGCAAAAAGGATATCTATCTTGCAGAGAGGACTTCCACCGACGGCGTTCATTTCGGTGAGGAGCGAAACGTTGCAGATTCATCGCAGAACAGCGCACTGGAAAACTGTAAGATAGAATCAGTTCACATTGAGTACGCCAAGAAAACAGGACAGATAGTCGTATGGGCTCACTGGGAAAAACCAAGCGGCTACAGCGACGGAAAAGCCCTCGTTATAACAGGTACACCGGGAGGTAAGTTCAAGGTCCATCATGTGTATAATCCGCTGGATATACAGGTGCGTGATATGGCTGTATTCTTCGATGATGACGGTACAGGCTACCTTATAGCAGCTGCCAATAAACCCGGTCAGGGAGCAAATGCCACACTGTATATATTCAAAATGAATGCTGATTACAGCGGTGTTACCGAGGTAGTAAAAACTCTCCATGAGAATCAGTACCGTGAGTTCCCTAATATGATAAAGAAGGATGGTTACTATTTCCTCTTTACATCCCAGGCAGCAGGATGGTACCCAAGCAGCGGCGCTTATACCGTTACCAAAGACCTCAAAGGAAAATGGAGCGGTCTGAGAAGCATAGGCAATTCATCGACTTTTTCATCCCAGTCAGGATGGATACTCGATCTCCAGGGAAAAAATCAGCTTATGCACGCTTACCGCTGGCTGAAAGGAAACGGCACAAGCGGCACTACGCTCTGTCCGCTTTATTTCGATAAGGGATTTGCCTTCTATGATTACTGCCCTACATTCAAATACAGCACCAAAACTGGCGATCTCTACCCGGTACAGGAGGGCGAGCTTCTTTCACAGGATAAACCTGCCTCAGCTTCTATAGCTTCAAACAGCGGCGAGTCCCCTGCAAAGGCTTTTGACGGTTCGTATTCTTCCGGATTCAAGGCAATAGATAAAAGCAAGAAATGGCCTTTCTACTTACAGGTAGACCTCGAAAAAGTATGTGATCTTGCAAATATCCAGACCTCATGGCTTATACATAAGGGCTCGGAAGCTTACTATACCTATACTGTAGAAGGAAGCATTGACGGTCAGAAATGGGAAAAGCTTCTTGACCGTACAAACAAAAGCGATGATACCATAACAAAGACCTACGGATTCACCAGCGATATGCTTAAAGGCAGGGCAAGATATGTCCGCCTTAATGTAAAGAGCGCTGTTCCGCAGAATAATCCTAATAATAACTGGTATACACCTAACGTTTTTGAAGTAAAGGTATTCGGCAAGCCTGTAAAGGATGCTGAACAGCCTGCCCCCATCGTGAAATATGATTTTGAGGCTCAGAACGGCGGAACAGTTAAGGATATAAGCGGAAACGGCAATGATATGCAGCTTTCGGGAAATGCACGTATCTCTGCTGACGGCAATAAGGGAAATGTTCTTGTTCTTGATGGCACTAAAGATACATACTGTAAAATGCCTGACGGACTTCTTGACGGTGTCCGTGATTATACTATAAGCATAAATGCAAGATCACAGTCAGACGGTAACTTCTTCACATTCGCCCTCGGAAAGGATAAGTATAAATACGCATTCTTCAAGGTTGCAAAGGATCACTTCAGATTCCAGACAACTACCGATACATGGAGAGCTGAAACAGGTCTGCGATACGATCTTGACGGTACTGTATGGCATAATTATACTCTCGTCATAAACGGCGCTGTAGGAAAACTCTACGTTGACGGCAAATTAGTAAAAACCACAACTGACCTGACTTCAGGCCCTGCTGATATGGGTTCAAAACTGAACGGTATCATCGGTAAGTCCTATTACCCTGATGATATTATGTTTACAGGAAATATCGACGATATGGCGATCTATAAATGTGCTCTTACAGAGAAAGAGGTCAAAACTTTACTTGGCAGCGAAAAACAGCAGCCTGCTGCTGACAACAGCGTAAAGGGAGATGTCAACAATGATGGCAGATATGACACGGCAGACCTCGTCATGATGCAGAAATATCTTCTCGGCGAAGGAACACTTAACGCTCCTCAGAACGGTGACCTGATAAATGACGGTATACTTGATGTTTATGATCTGATATCGATGAGAAAACTTATGAATAAGTAAGATAAAGATAACGGATGAACATCCCCTAATACTCTCGTATAGCAATTTTGCCCCGAAGCTTTTCAAAGCACTTCGGGGCATTTTATTTTGTATGGCTGATAATATAAATCAGAATTTGCCGCATTTGCGTAAATCGAAAATGTAATGGGCGATGCCCACATCGCCCCGTGCTGTCACATTGGAAATGGCGGGCTGATGTGGGCATCAGCCCATACAACATCAGCGCTGCACTTAGTTAACCCGTTAATTATGTTATGCAGTTTAATTTCGGGGCTTTAGTACCTTTTATAGTCAGTCCCTCATCAAAAGCTTCAAGAAAGCTGTGGCGGTCATTCCCCATATGGTATGATATGAGAGTTTGCAGATTGACATTTTCCACACTTCTGAAAATATTCATATCAACTGCCGGA
>JAFOMV010000255.1 GCA_017418765.1 Ruminococcus sp.
CCTTTATGCTGAATACTGCCTGCTGTTTATAACTCTGTCAAGAGCATAACGGCAGCTGTCAATGCAATGGTTATCCCTGTCAGGAACATCGGAAAGAAACTCACCGTCCTTACCCTGCATATACTCATACTGCGTAAACTCCCTGTAAGCATTCGGAGTGCGTTTCGGATCGATAATTATTTGCCGTCGCTGCAGCCATTTGATACCATACAATACAGAACCCTGATACTTTTTACAGGGGAAGGCTTTCAATCCCTCTGTTTTAAGATCTGCAATGCTCTTAGGTTCAGCGCAGTCACAGATAATGTTCTGTTTCTCCTCAAAGGTCTGAATACTGCCGAAATAGTTTATACTGCTCATACCTGATTTATCATACCCTTTGGACTTGATTTGGCATGCAAGCTCTTTGTTTCCAATGTGCTTTTTGTATATCTCATCAAGAATATATACTTTCTCATGCTGTCTGTCATAAGCGACTCTGAGAAATACACACGGGTCAACAGCAAATCCAAAATCTATACCTGCATATATATATTGAAACCGGCTGATGTCAGTATCATTGATAGTCTGCTCTGTAATATTCGGAAAGACCTCTCCGCCGCTGCCTGTTGCCTCTCCGAGATATTCGTGACGGTATGCCGTTTCATTAATCGTTTTGAGCCTTTCAGCCTCATATATGAAGCTGTCGCCTAACCACTCAGGCGGTATATCAAGATAACTTGTATGAAGTGTTACAGCTCTATCATCGGGCAATGCTATAAATGCATTCGCCCAGTTTGCTTTGCTCATCGGCGGATTGAATGAACGGAATACAGTGAAGTCGCCTTGACCTCTCACAACGGACTGCATAACCGAGCGTACAAAGTTCATGCCGCTGAGTTCAGAAAACTCCTCAAACCATACATAACGGAAATTACCATGTCTCGGCTTGATAGATTTTAATTTGCTCGGGTCGTCCAGTCCTCTGAATATGATCTGCTGTCCTGTTGGAATATAGGTGTACTGCATCGGACTTATACCGCCTCTCCACAGGTGAGATACTCCCAGCTCTGCTATTGCCCATGCTATCTGTGAAAATACACTTTCCCTCATAGTGCTTGCAAATCTGCGGAAAACAATTGCATTTGATAAGCCTGAAAAATCGCTCATTATGCCGCTTACTATCTCCAGCGATACGAAAGAGGATTTACACGAACCACGTCCGCCAGGCAAATTATAATACTGATGTGCATTAGCCTTTATATCAGCGTGTAACGGTTCATATACTCCTGCAATATGCTTGGTAATATCAATACTGCTAATAGCATTACGGCTTATAATACGGCGTTTTCGTGCCTGTTCAAGAGCTTTCAGACGACTGTCCCGATTCATCTTCTTCACTCCTTTCAAGAATAAGCAGACGGCGTTCAAATTCAGCAGTTTCAACGTATCTCACAGTATGACGGAGCAGGCTGTCCGCTGCTGATACTCTGACTGTCGCAGGATTGCTTTTGTCGTTCATTATATCTGTGAGCGTGTCGACCGCCCCCTGCAGCTGTGACTTCATACCGTCAACAGCTTCTCCCAGTAATGCCGCCTTTGCCTCGTCGTAAAGCTGACGGACAGAGTCACGTTTCAGCCTGTTTGTTATGGTATTCATGGATATTCCCAGTTCTTCCGATACTCTCTTATGTGAACCGTATCTGATAAGAGCTGCGATCAAGGTCTCGTCATTGACTTTCATGCTTACCTCCCTTGTTTATACAAAATATTCGTTTATATTCAAATAATCATGTAATATCATTGACCTTTTGTACCTTTTGTACCACCGTCCACGAGCCGCAGACTCGGAAAACATACAGTTAAGATATAATGATATTATTTTGTTTGTACAGCAATGGTTCAGGTACAAAAGGGTCAAAAGGTACAAAAGGTCATATATATGGGCTGATATGGAATCTCACAGACGGTCTGCCTGCTGTCTCTATACGTTCACTTCTCATATAGTGCATATCTTCAAGCAGCTGTGTTACCTCGTCAAATACAGCCTCATCATGTATAGCTCTGCAAAGGTGTCTGAGTTCACGCTTTGTCATTGTTTCACTGCCTGCTGTCCTGATACGGTTTATCATGTATTTAGCGTTTCTGCTGACCTCATCGCCGCCTGCTCCGCAGTCAAAGGCTTTAATCGCCATATTCTCAGCCCACAGCCCGATATTTACAGCGTCCATTGCAGTATCTCCGCCGACAGGCTCGTCCGCTGAATGTTCACACAAATGAAGCAGTCCTGCTATTTTAAGTACTTTTCCGAAATGCTTTGAAGCATACTCTTTCATATTCTCGAACATTCCGCCGCTTCTCATTTTGCTCTGGAGCAGGTCATAGTAATCGTGAAGAATATTGAAGCTTTCCTTACTGTGAATAAGCTTTACAGGAGTATCGCCGACAGGCATTCGGAGCAGGCTTGTTATAAGCTCGTCATAAGCCTTTTGTATACTCTGAGGGATATCCCGGCTTGAATATGCCTGACTGCCTGCCTTGCCCTCAGGAAAAGCAAACATGAATCTCTGCATAAGTCCACGCCCCATAAACTGCGGATTGCTCATAGCCTGCGTGAACTGCTGAGGCTGAGTCATTATCCCGAATGTCAGATACGGAGAATCAAGTGTGATATTGTCAGATGTACGTCTGAATATGGTATGAGGTGAACCGTCATAGGCTTTAAGGAACAGGTTTATATTTCCCTGACCGTTAGTGTAAAGTCCCGATATAACGTCAAATACACTGCCCTCATCGTCCATAACAGCCATTCTGCCGCCCTGTTTCAGCATTTCCGCCGCCAATGCCTCCGGTGTAGTGTCGGAACAGATGAGCTGTAATTCGTGAACTGCTTCAAGGTCGCAAAGCTCCCTCGTTATCTCCTGTACACGTTCAAGACTGGCATTCTTTCCGTTCATTGCCGACTGCTTCTGACGTTCAAGGAATTGCCGCTTGCTTTTGTATTCCTCCACTGCCTTATAGTGAAGTTCGTTATATCTCCGCACATATTCCTCCACAGGTCTGATAAGTGCCTTGAATACACCCGATTTTCTCTCTCCCGGAGGAGCTATCGTAAGTGTATAGATGTTTATGCTCTCGGTATGAGCATTGGCAGGATAAGCAACTATCGCCTTGCCCTGCAAGCATAATGACAGCACCGACAGCATCGGCAATGCCGCCATATCAGGCGATACCTGTACAAAATCACATACAGCGCTGAGATAGTCCGAAAGTGTTTTCGGCAGGCACTTCACAGGGAAAGGCTGATACTGTGTTTCTTTTTCAAAGGGCAAAGGCTTTTCCCATTCGCTGAGCTTCATGTCCTCAGACAGTGCCTCATAGAATGCCTTGTCATTCTCCGATATATTTTCTGTATTCATCTGCAATTCTTTCAACCTCCTCTCTATGATGTGTAAAGAATCGTTTGCGTTCCTCGTCATCGCCCTGTATCAGTATCATACAGTAATGGTCTGTCAGCGGCAATTCCCGACAGGCTCTCACCCACAGCGGATATGGAGTATCGTCCGGAGTTTTCGGTGCAAACTGGTCTTTCCATATCTGTAACAGCTTGTAATAACCATTCAGCACACGAAAGGCGTATTTCTGCCATTCCTCAAAATAACTCATCATCTGCGACTGCGTAACAGTCTTTTCTCTTGGTTTTATATACTTATTGCCGCTAATGTCAATACCGAATGCAAAGTCAGCATTCAGCTTCTTTGCCGCCTCTATGGCTGACAGGTCATACAGCTTCATAACAAAGCGTACAGCGTCGCCGCCGATACCGCAGCCATAACAATAAAAGCTCTTGTCATACAGCTTCATAGACGGTGTTTTCTCGCTGTGAAACGGACAGCATATAAATCCGCTCCGGTTAGGTGTAAAGCCGTACTGTAAAGCCACAGAACGCATATCAGCACGGCTTTTTATTTCATCGAATATGCTCATGCATATCAGCTCCTTTCACTAATACACGGGAAAAGAGCTTTTTTCAACGCAAACAGGTTGAATAACATGAAAGCTTTACGAAAAATTTACAATTCATCATTTATGCCGCCTCGTCTGAGAAAATCTTCCGCACTTTTCATAGCTTCATGAGCGGAATTTATACGGCATTTCTGAAATGCTATGTAACGGCGTATCTCGTCATTGTTTGCAGGCAGATAGTAGCCGCCGTTGTCACGGTCCGGATTGCTTAGAATTACTGCTCCCTTACATCGGGCAGAGTATACAGCGGCTCTCAGTTCTCGCTTGGATAAGCCTGTCTCGATCTGTAAACGCTTCTGACTCTTGGCATTATCTTCTCCATGTTCAAGAAAATCTGTAATATTCATCGAAAAGCGCCCCCGATCTTAACAGGTATCGGCTTGATACAGCTGACCTGCTCCTCGATATCTGGAAATAAAGAAAGGCTCACTCTCTCCCCGTATACACTTTGAGTATGAGCGAACCCTAAATGATGTTATTATCCCTGCTCTCGGTCACATCAAGCTGTCGGAGCTTCGCCCTGCACACGTTCAGGCTTTTGTGAATCAGCTTCAAGGCGATGTAAGACGAAAGAAAGACGGAACTATCGACGAAAAGAACCCCAAACTATCCCCTGCGACTATACGCCGTAAGCTGACAGTATTACAAAGCGTACTCACTCAGGCGGTCAAGCTTGGACTTATCTCACAAAATCCAGCGGACAGCAAGCGGCTCACGCTGCCAAAGGTAACAACACCAAAGATAGAGATATTCAGCAAACAAGCAGCGGCAAAAATGCTTGAATGTCTGGAAGATGAACCGTTACAGTTTCAAGTGCTTATACAGCTTGCTATTATGTCAGGCTGTCGCTGTGGTGAATTATGTGCATTGAAGTTCTCAGACTTTGATTATGAGACCTGCAAAATGACTGTTGAGCGTTCTGCATACAAGATCAAAGGGCAGCCCATAGCCATAAAACCGCCGAAAGATTATGAAGTCCGCACAATAACGCTGAATCCCCATTGTATAGAGCTTGTAAAGCTCCTACAGGCTGAGAAACGCCGTGAAGCTCAAAGACTCGGCACAGCTTGGAAAGGCTCGGACTGGGTATTCACTCAGGCAGACGGTGAAATAATCAATCCACAAACTCCGACAGTACAATTCAGTAAATTCCTTGCCCGTCACGGTCTGGAACATAAGAAGTTCCACGCCCTCCGTCATAGCTCCGCCACACTCTTATTATACGGCGGTGCAAACATCAAGACAGTTCAGCAAAGACTCGGTCATGCTGATATAGTCACTACAAACAAGTATCTCCACGCTGTACAGGAAGCAGACGAACAGGCGGCTAATATCTTACAGGATATGTTTATAACCCATAAGAAACGATCTGAGGAGCAAGCCGAACAGCACGATATACAAAAAATAGGATAACAATTTAGGGACTCTCCGTTTTTGGAAGTCCCTTTTTTGAAAAAGTGTCATAGTTGATATAGCGATTTGGCGAATTATAGAGGATTATAGGCTCAAAAAAGTGTCATAAAAGTGTCATAGTTGCCATAAAAAACGGCTTAAAACGATAATAAATCACAAATAGATAAATGCGGATATTCTGCTATATATAGCCTTTAATGATGTTTTATCAAAAGCTGTAAAAAGCGGCTTCTACCATTGGTAAGGCGTAGGTCGTCGGTTCAAGTCCGATCATCAGCTCCAGCGCCGAGCGGGCGCGCGCAGTTTCGCGGTTCAGTTTTTCTGAGCCGCGAATTATTTTCCGCGTTCCATACCGTATCTAATTTGTAACACATACACAGCGGGGAGTCCCCGCAGCCGAGTTCGCGTTTCACTTCTTGTGGAGCGCGATTTTTATTCCGCGCATTAAGCCGTATCTGAATTGTAACACATACACAGTGGGTAGCCCCCACAGGCTTATTTGCGGTTCAGTTTTTGAGCCGCAAATTTTTTTTGCAACATGAAGCCATCTGATTTGTAACGCATACACAGCGGGTAGAAACCGCAGGCAGATTCGCATTTCACTTATGTGGGATGCGAATTTTTTGTTTATGAACTGTTATTATAATTATATACCCCACACATATTGAGCAACTCCCACAGGCACTTTGTTCATAAATTATTCATATTATTGTGCTATACTACTTTTTGTATCTTATCCGGCTATCGGAAAGGTAACATCTTTTAAGGAGAAAACTGAATATGAAAAACACTGTTTCAACCCTTCTTGAGCAGAAGCAATCCGGTGACAAGATCACGATGCTTACTGCTTACGACTACACAACAGCCAAGGTCATTGATGAATGCGGTATAAATGCCATACTCATCGGTGACTCACTGGGAATGGTAATGCTTGGCTATGAGAATACGCTCCCTGTAACTATGGATGATATGATACATCATACCGCCGCAGTTTCAAGAGGTGCAGAGAATGCTTTCATAGTTGCGGATATGCCGTTCATGTCCTATCAGACTAGCATACAGGAGGCTGTAAGCAATGCAGGCAGACTTGTCAAAGAAGGCGGCGCAAATGCTGTAAAGCTTGAAGGCGGCGCTGAGGTATGCGAGCAGATAAAAGCTATTGTAAACGCATCCATCCCTGTTGTGGCACATCTTGGGCTTACTCCGCAGTCAGTCAATGCTTTCGGCGGATTCAAGGTACAGGGCAAAAGCATCGACAAGGCAAGAAAGCTCATTGATGACGCTGTGAAGATACAGAAAGCAGGTGCTTGTGCAGTCGTACTGGAGGGTATCCCCGCTAAACTTGCGGATATTATCACAAAAAAACTCGTTATCCCTACTATCGGTATCGGGGCAGGAAATGGCTGTGACGGGCAGGTTCTTGTATATCAGGATATGCTCGGACTTACTTTCGGTCATACTGCTAAATTCGTTAAGCGTTTTGCTGATCTTGGCTCGGCAATGCGTCGGGGCATCACTGATTACATCAGGGAAACAAAAGAAGGCACCTTCCCTGCAAAGGAACACACCTACGCTATAGATGATGATGTTATCGAACAGCTTGTGAGGGAGGAAAAGTGATATGAAGATAGTTAAGACCATAGAGGAAGTACGCACACAGGTAAAGGAATGGAGAGCGCAGGGACTTACAGTCGGACTTGTCCCTACAATGGGTTATCTCCATGAGGGGCACGCAAGCCTTATAGATGCTTCGCACAGAGACAATGACAGAACAGTAGTATCAGATTTTGTCAATCCCATGCAGTTCGGCCCTGCTGAGGACCTCGAAAGCTATCCCCGTGATATTGAACGTGATGCAAAACTGGTCATGGAACACGGCGGAGATATCATCTTTAATCCTGAGCCTTCCGAGATGTACCATGAAGGTTTCTCATCCTTTGTCGATATGACCGTTCTCACTGAAGAACTTTGCGGTCTGAGCCGCCCTGTCCATTTCAGAGGTGTTTGCACTGTAGTATCGAAGCTTTTCAATATCGTGAAGCCGGACCGTGCATACTTCGGCAAAAAGGATGCTCAGCAGCTTGCGGTGATCCGTCATATGGCAGACGATCTCAATATGGACATCGAGATAATAGGCTGCCCGATAGTCCGTGAATCAGACGGACTTGCCAGAAGCTCACGCAACACCTATCTCAGCGAAACAGAAAGAAAAGCAGCACTTGTTCTGTCAAAGGCAGTTTTCCTCGGCATGGATATGGTAAAAAGCGGTGAAAAAGACTGCTCAGCCATTATCGGCGAAATGAAGAAGCTTATCAAAGCTGAGCCTCTTGCTAAAATAGACTATGTCAAGATAGTTGACTGTAAAACAATGCAGCAGATATCATCTATTGACCGCCCTGCACTCTGTGCCTTAGCTGTATATATAGGCAGCACCCGACTTATCGACAATTTCTTCACTGAAGACGTATAAGGGGGCTGCAATGGAAATTTCAATGCTCAAAAGCAAAATACACCGTGCTGTAATAACACAGGCTGAGCTGAACTATGTAGGCAGTATAACCATAGATGAGGAACTAATGGAAGCTGCGGGGCTTTATGAATACGAGCGTGTTCACATAGCAAACGTTGACAATGGCAGCCGTATAGAGACATATATCATCGCAGGCAAGCGTGGAAGCGGTGTTATCTGCCTCAACGGAGCCGCTGCACATTCAGGCAGCAAAGGCGATCGTGTCATAATAATGGCTTACGCCAATATGAAGCCTGACGAGATAAAATATCATAAGCCAAAAGTAGTTTTTGTCGGTGATAAAAACGAGATAATAAGAATAGCTGATTATGAAAAGCACGGCGAACTGAAATAATACTTTTCATGCATCTGCATACAAAACTCCCCTGAGCGATATAACGACTATACTCGTACAGAAACTTTTACACGTGTCTATTGAGGGAAACCCTTTTGAAAAAGGGTTCTCCCTCAAACTCCCTTCCTAAAACTTTCAGTATTAATTTTTGCCCATTATAGGGCGCACTTGAAAGAAATGAAAAATTCTTACTTTACTTGTGTGCGCCCTATA
>JAFOMV010000256.1 GCA_017418765.1 Ruminococcus sp.
ATTAAACATAAACTGCGGAAAGTTCATTATTTATCCTCCATATCATCAGCAATACAAACTTGATTTACGTTACTGTGTTTAGTTCCTGAATTATTCTTGAGTATGTTTTGTTCCAGTTTTCATCGGGATCATTGATAATCATATATTTTACATTCAAGCCACGCAGTATTTCTGTTTCTCTGCGCTGACGTTCTTCCAGTGCTTTTATATAGCCGTCAAATCCCGTCAAATGTTCTGCTTTGCCATAGGCTCCGCTGCAATGATAGTCTATAACACCGTTCAGCCAATCCGTTCCACGTTCAGAAACAGTTTTTTCTATTGAATCTCTTATATTATTGTTATGAAGATAGACAATAAACGGATCCAGCGGTCTTATGATTTCACAGATGCTGTTGATATACTCTGACGACTTTTGAGTATCAAATCCGAAACGCATCATTGTTTCACACATTGGGTTTTGCAATAATACGCAGTTAAACACATATCGTTCATTCGGTTTGACCGCATCAATAAATTCTTTCCATTTGTCAAGCATTATGGGACTCTCAGTTTCCCAAGGCAGAAAATCATAAATCTTGTACTGTAAAAGCTTATCAAAAAGCTCACCGCTGAAATGTTTCAGAGAGATAATATATCCGTCGGGTCCGGAAACTGCAGCCTGTTTTATCAGCACCTGTTCTTCTGGTGAAAATCTACCAAATTCGCTTTGTTTTACAAAAGCATGAAATTCATAATCAGCCGGATGATCTCCGCTTCCTTCATCATAGAATTTTGCGCCAATACTATTTGCAATATGTTTTGAAGTTGTGCTTTTGCCCGAACAAGGTAAGCCTTCCACTATTATAAGCCTGTGCAAAACATCATACCTCCTCAAATTCCGATTTATGCTTGTAACAATTATAGCATAACATTGCTGCATTGTCAATAAAAACGCCATAGTACTCCTGACTGTAAATCAGAAATACTATGGCTTAAAACTTCTATATGAGTATCTTTCTTATGCTCACCCGTTATTTTCATATATACCATCAGATATTATTCCTTTACGCCGCCAAGTGCAACTCCTGCAATAATATACTTTGATAACAGAAAATAAACTGCCAGCAATGGTATTATTGTCAATAACAATCCAAGATAGACAGAACCATACTCAGTTCTGTAGATATCACCGTTAAGGAGCGATACCATCATCGGCATTGTAAATCTTTCATTCTTAGTGAGAAGTATCGACGGCAGAAACAGCTGATTCCAGCTTGATACGAATGAGAATATTGCCTGTGTCGCCATAGCAGGCTTCATCATGGGTACAACTATCTGATTGAATATCCTGAATTCTCCTGCACCGTCTATCCTTGCAGACTGTATAATCTCCGGAGGCAGTGATGGTATCATGTACTGTCTCATGAAAAATACACAGGTAGGCGCTGCAATAGCCGGAAGTATAAGCGGAATGTAATTATTCGTCATATGTATCTTGTAAATGAACTGATAAAAGCCTATGCTTGTTAACTGTGCAGGTATCATCAGTATAGCCATTATCAGTGTAAAAAACGGCTTTTTAAGTTTCCAGTCATAGACAACAAGAGCAAATGCAGTCATTGTTGAGAAATAAACGGTACATATCGTTGTGCCTGCTGAGATGATAAATGAATTTCTGAAACCTCTCAGCACATCGAATGAACCGTTATCCCTCAGCACTTCTAAATTTGCTCTCAGGGAGTGCGATGGGATAAGCGAAACTGCATGCTGCTGTATCTGATATGTGCTTCTTGTTGAATTGACTATCATGATAACAAAAGGAAAAAGGCTGAGGACTGCAAGCAGTCCGCAGAATACATAGGCAGATACTCTAAGCACTTTATTTGAAGTGTTTTTACTTCCTACTGCCATTCTTTTCCCTCCCCTTGTTTCATGATATGTTTTCTCCGTTTCTTCTTCGTACTGACTGCATCATCACCTTTGTCACGCATTATCAGAAACAGAAAAACTGAACATACCGCTATTATACCCCACATTATCATGCTTGCGGCAGCTGCCTTATTATAAAGATAACTGCCGCTGAACGCCTGTTTCTGAATATACACACTTGTGGTCAGTGTTGCGTTGTCAGGTCCGCCGTCAAGGAATACCTTTGGTATATCGTACATATTCAGACCGCCTACAAGTGACGTCACAAGAGTATAAAGCAGGATGGTTTTTAGGTTAGGGAGAGTAATCCTGAAAAATGTCTGAATACCATTAGCGCCGTCTATCTCAGCTGCATCAAAGATATCGGGGGTTATCCCAAGTACCCCTGATATCAGTATTATCATAGTATTGCCGTACCATATCCAGAATTGTATAAAAGCTGTTATAAGCCTTGAAGCTGTACCGTTAGTAAGGAAATCATAAGCATTATCTCTTATATTTACCGATCTCAGAATATCATTCACAGGTCCGACAGGATATGCGAATAAAGCTTTAAAGAGTATTGCCACCGCAGCAGCTGTGATCATATTAGGCATATAGAACACGGCTTTGAAAAAACTCTTTCCCTTTAATTTACTGCGCCGTGAAGTGAACATCGCCGTAAGCAGCAGTGCTATAGTGATCTGCGGCAGAAAATTCATCAGCCATATCATAACTGTATTTTTCAGTGATGTTATGAACATTCTGCTTTTCATAACGTTCCTGAAATTCTCAAGGGGATCATCGAGGATATGCCATTCAGTATTTCCGAGACCGCAGCAGTCAGTGAAGCCGAGAATGAGCGTATATACCGTCGGGTAAAGCGAAAATATCAGGAATGATAATGCAAATGGGATACTAAAGAGATACCCGTATTTTGCATAACCTCCGCCTCTATGTCTCTGCTTTTCAGACAAGGCTATCCCCCCTTATGACACCATAGCTTATCATAGCACCATTCAGTCTGTCTCAATAGCAAGCGAATCGGCAACATTCGCCTTGAAATCCTTGATAGCCGTATCTCTGTCTTTCTTTCCTGATGTGTACTGACGCACCTGATCACGCCATATTGCGTTGATGGATTCATCATACTGCGTAAGATTCTTGCCGTTTGCATAAGCATTAGCCTTCTCAAATACATCGAACATATTCTGACCTGCAAGAAAATCAAGAGTTCCGTCAGATTTAGCCATAACGACACCGGAAGCCACAGTGTCCTTTGCTCCGCCTTCGGTATATGTACCGTTTGCCCACTGATACTGCAATCCATCCTCTGAGGTGTCAAGTGTTATCCAGTTTATGATATCTCCAAGTATCTCTTTATTCTCGCTATCCTTATTTGCAAGTATCCATGTACCGCCCCAGAAGAAACCTATAGGAGGCTCGCATACTCCCCAGTCACCGTATGTGCCTTCTCCTGCGGCTGTACCTCCGCAGTTAGGCTCCATTTTATAATTGATGAGCCATGCAGGCCCGAAGAAGCCGAATATCTCCTTGCTGCCCTCACCCTTCATATCTGCGAACCAGCCTTCCTGCCAGTCCTGAGTATCATTATGATATTTATTATCTTTCAGCTTCTTTGAAAGATCCAGGAAAGCTTCACGCTCAGGGTCAATATTAAGCTTGCCATTAACGATCCAGCCCTTGTCAGAGCTGTTTTCAACTGCGTGCCAGATATCGCCGTCGCCTGAAACTATGCCGTATCCTTTGGCTTTAAGCTCCTTAGCAGCATCAAAGAACTTATCCCAGCGCTGTGAGCCGCCTCCGATAGCCTTTGATACTGTCTCAGGTGAATCATCGCCCCATACATCCTCAGCAATAGACCGTCTGTATATGAACGCTCCGCCAGTAGCCTGATAACCGAGAGCTACGACATCACCGCTTTGACTTGTACCGATATCAACCGTGTACTGAGCGATATCTGCCGACTTTATGCCTGCATCAACATCGATACCGAGATCCTTATACGGGCAGGCATATTGTGAGGCATCCCCCTGTGTATACTTTAATACAAATGCCGCTTCTGCACAGTAAAGATCGGGAGCATAACTGCCGCCTGCTGCAAGAGCCTGATCGAGTGCAGGCTGATATATCTGTTCTGTTGTTGGAATGATAGTTGTATTTATCTTGTATTTAGCAGCGACATCAGGGTGAGTATCGAAATACTTCTGTACCATACCGGGTACTTCGTCTGTAAATGACCATACATTCAGGGTCTTCCTGTCATCTGTATCCACACTCTTTTTAGCTGATATACTGCATGATGATGCAGATATCATGATCGCAAGTGCTGAGATTGCCGATAATACTTTTTTCATTTAAATACCTCCTGTTGATCAATAATCAATTTACACATCGGACGCAGTGCTGAACTGTACACATATAGATAAACATTCCGTGCCGGTAAGCTTTTCGCTGAGTGGATCGGGCTGAGATGTTCCTGCGTAAAGTGTGAATTTCTCAGCTGAACGGCTTCTCCTGCCGTTTTCGTCAACAGCTTCAAATGCTCTGCTGCTGACAGCGATCCCTATCTCTTTAGATTCGCCCTTTTTCAGGAATACCCTCCTGAATCCGCATAAACTGAAAAACGGTACATAGTCTTTGCCTGCACCCTTGATGTAAAGCTGTATCACATCCTCTGTATCCGCACTGCCTTTATTCGTGGCTTTTACATATGCAGTGCCGCTGTCAAATCTCAGATTTGATAATTCTGTTTTCGAGTAAGTAAGTCCGTATCCGAAAGGATAGAGTATATTATCCTGTGTGTACCTGTAGGTGCGGCCTTTCATGCTGTAATCTGTGAAATCAGGCAGCTTTTCAGCATCAGCATAAAATGTTACAGGGAGTTTGCCCGACGGTGATATCTTTCCAAAAAGTATATCAGCCAGTGCAGCGCCGCCGAATTGTCCCGGATACCATGCGTGGATAAGAGCATCACAGTCTGCTTCTGTATTAACAGCACTGCCTGCTGCTGTAACTATAATAACGGGCTTTCCCTTGCTCATGACTGCTCTGACCAGCCTGCGCTGAGGTTCAGGAAGTCTCAGATCCTTTTTGTCTCCTGACGAGAACTCATTGCCTGCGTCACCTTCTTCGCCCTCTATCGCCGCATCAAGCCCCACACACAGTATTACCGCGTCTGAATGTTCGGCAACTATCTCAGCTTCTGATATTCTGTCATCAGCAACAGCAAGCCCCATGCATCTGTCCTTGAATAAATGGCAGCCCTCAGCATACAGCACTCTGCCATCAAAAGCATCCTGTATGCCCTCAAGGAAAGTGATATAGCGATCTGCTGTACCGTTATAATTGCCCTCAAGTGCAGAACGGCTGTCAGCGTTAGGGCCGATGACTCCGATAGTCCTCAGCTTTGAGGCATCAAGCGGAAGTATGCCGTTGTTCTTCAGCAGTACCATCGATCTTTCCGAGCACTTCCTTGCGTATGCCTTGTGCTCATCATTTGCAACTATGCTGTAATCCAGAGTATCATATTCCGTTTCCCTGTCGAACATTCCAAGCCGTACCCTTGTCCTCATGAGGTGAATACAGGCTTTTCTTATATCTTCTGAATCGATAAGCCCCTCGCTGTATGCATGAAGCAGATGGAGATATGTATTTCCGCAGTTAAGGTCACAGCCCGCTTTTATCGCCATAGCCGCCGATTCAGGAGCTGTCTTTGTTATGCAGTGATGGATGTGGAAATCGCTTATCGCCCAGCAGTCGGAAACAAAATAACCGTCAAATCCCCATTCTGCCAGTTTCCCCATAAGAAAGCTGCTTGCACAGGCAGGTTCACCATTTACCCTGTTGTAGGCGCCCATTATGCCTTCTGCCTTAGCTTCCCTGACCAGCGCTTCAAAAGCAGGAAGATATGTCTCCTCCATATCCTTAGGCGAGATCACAGCATCGAAAACATGTCTGCTTGCCTCGGGGCCGCTGTGAACAGCCATATGCTTTGCACAGGCAGCCGCTTTCATGACCTTGCCTTCGCCCTGTATCCCCTTTACAAATGCAACTCCGAGACGTGCTGTAAGGTACGGGTCTTCGCCGTAAGTCTCCTGTCCCCTGCCCCATCGTGGATCACGGAATATATTCACATTAGGTGACCACAGGCACAGACCTTTGAAAATATCATGATCGCCGTGTGAG
Source organism: Ruminococcus sp. (assembly GCA_017418765.1). The sequence goes on from JAFOMV010000256.1 coordinate 6,097, forward strand.
GAATACTCATTGTATTTAGCCCTTGCTTCATCGCCTATGATACATCCGACTTTATACATAGCATCCTCATCAAACATAGCGGCAAGTCCGATCGCCTGCGGA
>JAFOMV010000257.1 GCA_017418765.1 Ruminococcus sp.
ATTGGTCCGCACCATATTTACGGATAATCCCTGAGTAAGCGGATAAACAGGCTGTATAAGCACCTTTTCCGAAGCGCTGATATAGACAGGTGCACTGATCTCTTTTCGCAGGAAATTGCCGCTGACCTTGCCGTACATATAATAAGTTTCATTCTCTTTAAGTGCCTGAAAGCCGTAAACGTTATTATATACCACGATGAGAATATCGTCAATTCCATCGGTAGCGGTGGCTTTGCATATAACAAGTCCGCCCCTTATGCGCTGTGGAGGCATTTTCTTATATACAGTCAGTTTAAGGACGTTGTATTCGTTCATTTTAGCCTGAGCCACAGGTACATGAGCACGGAAGTCGAGATATGTACGCGGGATGTGATATATCAGTTCGTAGGGAGAGTTTATGCCGAGTTTACGGTATTTTTCGCCTCTTGCTCTGCCTACTCCTTTGAGGTATTCGATTTCGCTGAATAAATGTGTTGCCATAATGATTTCCTTAATAAACAAAATAAGGGCGGACTTTTTTGTCCGCCCGTGAGATCATACCTTGTTATCTCTGCTCGCAAATGAGCTTGATAGCAGTTCTCTCCTCGCCGTCGATCTGGATATTTGCAAAAGCAGGTATACAGATAAGGTCGATACCGATGGGGGCAAGATATCCCCTTGCTATAGCTATAGCCTTTATCGCCTGATTTGCTGCGCCTGCACCGACTGCCTGGACCTCAACGGCTTTCTGCTCTCTGATAACGCCTGCGATTGCGCCTGCTACAGAGTTTGGTGATGAATGTGAAGATACTTTTAAAATTTCCATGATAATAACCCTCCTGTGAGTAAATTTTGTACGTATAGTATTATGTTAGTGCATCTCGGCTATAGTACACTTATATTATAAACGATAATTACGAATATTTCAAGTGGTTAAGGATATTTTTGTGAATTATCTTATAATTATTCGCTCAATTTTGTGCGATTTGCCACATTTTTCGTCAAAATCAATTATAACTCCACACAAAAAGCATGGGTTATCAGACGTTGTAAATCTTACAGGCATACGGAAACGATATGAATCAACCACGGCTTTGATGTCGGCACCAAGACAGGATATCTCAGGACCTGTCATACCTGCATCAGTAATATATGCAGTTCCGTCACCGAGTATACATTCATCAGCTGTCTGAACGTGGGTGTGCGTACCCAGTACGGCAGTAACTCTGTTTGTGAGGTAATGACCCATAGCTTTCTTTTCTGATGTGGCCTCGGCATGAAAATCAAGAATTATGTTTTGGGTATCGATATCTTCAAGGATACTGTCTATCTTAGTAAACGGATTATCAAGCGGTGCCATGAATGCTGTACCCATGAGGTTGATAACAGCAAGTGACCACGCTCCCATATCAAGTGTACACACACCGCTGCCCACGCAGCCGCCCTCGGGATAATTGGCAGGACGGATGATAAAATCACGTTCATAGATATGCATGGAATCTTTTTGACGAAAGGCATGATTGCCCGTCGTTATAACATCTGCGCCTGCGTTTATTATCATGTCAGCAGATGCTTCTGTGATACCGTTGCCGTTAGCGGAATTTTCGCCGTTGACTATTGTAACATCTATGCCATACTGCTGTTTCAGACCGCTCAGCTTTGCGGACAAAAATTCACAGCCTGCCTTCCCTACAACATCGCCTATAAATAATAGTTTCTTCATTGATAGTCCTTTCAGATAGATAAAATAAGTGCTGGTCAGAATATAAGGTCTGTTTGGCCTGATGCAAGCCGTGATGCAGGTTTGCTGAAACATCTGCCTTCAAAGCAAAGCGATGACACACCAAAAAGTGAATACAGCTTACTTCTTTTCTTTTTTACTTCCATCCTTTTTTCCGAGGTTGGTATCGTAGGATATGCCTGTACCGGGGAGACTTGCTGTCAGTTTCTTCTTATCGTTGAGAGTGAACCTGAGATTTTTGCCGCCTATGGTGATGCTGTAGCCTTTTTTGGTCTTGTTGATCTTGAAAAGCTTTCCGATCTTTATGCTTTTTCTGAGGTGGAATCCCATATCTGATCATATCCTTTCAATTAAGATATTATTATTCTATCATATTTATGCTGATTTTGCAAGAGCCGCCGAAAATATCCGGATTATCCGCTGATCCTACTGAGCGTAGATTGACGAAGCTCTGCACGTCGGTTATAATATACTCAGCGCTGCATCACAGCGCAGAATACGGAGGTGACCATAGTGGATCAGATGAAAACGGGCAGGCTTATAAAACGTTTCAGAACAGAAAAGGGACTTACCCAGAAACAGCTTGCAGATATAATAAATGTCAGTGATAAGACAGTGTCAAAATGGGAGTGCGGCAACGGCTGTCCCGATGTATCGCTTCTGTCAGCACTATCCGATATATTTGGCATAGATGTACAGGTCTTGCTCACAGGCAAAATAGATATAAACGAAAAGGAGAAAGGCAATATGAAAAAGCTAAAGTTTTATGTGTGCGGTGACTGCGGAAATATCATCACAGCAACTTCCGATGCGGCTGTCACGTGCTGCGGAAATAAGCTTTCCGCCCTCGAAGCCAAAAAAGCCGATAGGGAAGATCAACTGAAAATCGAGGATATAGGCGGAGAGTTGTATATAACCTCCGATCACGAAATGACAAAGGAACACTATATTTCATTTGCAGCTTATGTGTCAGACAGCAGTGTTATGATATTCAAGCAGTATCCGGAATGGGGCGTGAATATCACACTGCCTGTGTATCGCTCAGGCAGACTTGTGTGGTACTGCAATAAATGCGGACTGCTTTATCAGGATATCCGTCCGAAGCGGAAATAAACAGGTAGCTATCACAATAAAACGGGAAGATATAAGCAGTATCGGCATTATTATTATTTTATGATCGCTCCCACAGGACAGACCTCAGCACAGGCGGTCATCAGTAACAATTTCATTTATTGAGAAAAGAACCACTTTTCCTGATACCATGATCTTATTACCGACATTCTTACCATAATCAGCTGCGGAATTCCACTATCTCATCAAGAGTTTTGCGTGGACGCCGGACAGGGCTTTCATCAGGATATCCAACAGCTATTGCACCGACAAGCTGACTTTCAGTTTCAAGGTATTCAGTTAGTTCTTTATACGCAAAACAGGTATTGGCTATCCACAGTGTACCCAGTCCGCACTCATGGGCTTTAAGCAGTATATTCTGTATCGAAGCACCTATGGAAAGGGTATCGCATATCTCTGTTATCCTGTCATCAGTGCTCAGAGCAATAAATGGTGATCTTCCGTTTGTATTGAACACCAGTATGATCACAGGCGCTTCATACATTATCCGCAGAGTGTTATATGCATCGGGGATGCCTGATCTTGATTCAGTCAGATAAGCAGCGATATGATCTTCACGGTTCAGCCCCTCTTTCATTCTGTCAAGCATTTCTTCTTTTGCTTTTTCAGTGAAAACGATGTACTTCCATGGCTGTCTGTTCTTTGCGGAAGGTGCAACTCTTCCTGCGTCTATTATGTCGGTAATAAGCTGCTTTTCAACAGGTCTGTCCTGATATTTTCTTATGCTTCTTCTTTCATTTATAGTATCCATAACACCTTATCCTCCACATTTTATTATATTATACATTCAAAAAACTGAAAAGTCAATTGCGTCAGCAGCTTTTGTTTTCAATACTGATGCAGCAATTGCAATTCCGAACATGAAGTGGTATAATGTATTTGTAAACATATATAGAAAAGGTGAATAACTTGCTGATATTCAAAAAAACTCTTCCCGCAGTGCTTTCTCTCGTACTGGCAGTCGGTATGGTGGCTGCATCGGAAATCTTCAATGATAAGGAAATGATCTTTCCGGAAATAACAGCTGTTGCTATCGGTGCGCTGGCAGCACCGAAACAGGCCTGGAATACTTCAAGGATAAGGCTGTTTCTGACTATCACTTCCGCTGCTGTGACAGGTTTAGGACTTGCATTTGTACCATTTCCTCTTGTTATAAAGATACCTCTTGCAATGGTTTGCGCTGTCGCTTGCGTAACAATATCAAAAACGGAGTTCCTGCCTGCGATCTCGGCCTGTGTGCTCCCTGTGCTTTTAGGTACAAGAAGCCCTGTTTATATAGTATCTGTTGCGGTAATGACTTCACTGATACTGCTTTCACAGCTTATGCTTGAAAAACTCGGATTGCGTGAGAAAAATGTATTCACACCTGTAAATGCTGACAGTCAGCTTTTGGCGCTTCGCATAAAGCAAATAGCTGCTGCAAGCACTATTTGTATTATACCATTGCTTACAAAAGAGATATTCTTTATAGCGCCGCCGCTTATAGTAGCTTTTTTTGAGATGACAAAACCTAACAGCAAACTGCTTGAAAGGCTGCCGCACGCAGTATTTCTCATAATACTGGCAGCTGTCAGCGGAGTTCTCTCACGGTTTGTGATTACTGAAAAAATGGGACTTCCTTTTGCAGTTTCGGCTGCGGTATCGTGTTCGGTCATACTTATTGCAGTACACAGTACAAAGCTGTATTTTCCTCCATGCGGAGCAATAGCAACGCTGCCTTTTATAATTCCGGAAGACGCTATGATGAAGTTCCCATTTGAAGCGGCAGCAGGTACACTTGTTTTTATTGCCGCTGCATATGCATTTTCAAAGCAGCCGTCAAATATCCCACGCCCTACATACTAACATAAATCGGAATTTATTGAGGCGATTAACTTACAGTAAACGTAAGAAGGGGGAAAATAGAAACTATGAGAGATAATCTAATACGGGAGGAGTATTCTTCAGATAAACAATACAGATATTTAATCTACAAAGAAAATAAGTATTTCGAAGTGTGGCTTCAGGAAAGAATTACAGATGAGTATATGGGCTCCGATTGGTTTACTTATTCTGACATTCGGGACTATAAACATACGACTGACAGTATTGAAAGGGCGATAGAAGTAGGACGTGAGGGTTTAAGAAACTTGTCAGGTAAAGAAAAGTAATCGTTAAATTCCGATTTATATTATCAGCCGTATAAAAAATGCCCCTAAGCGTTGAAACGCTTGGGGGCAAAAATTCTATTAAAGAGTTCGGGAAAGAAATACGTATAAAACCTCTGTATTTCTATTTTCCCTTCAAAATCTATTTCATATAGAGCACGTTATCTGTGATGTCCGCCGCCGCCGTGATGTCCGCTGTGGGAATGGTGACTTCCGCCGCCGCCGCTTCTGTGACCGCCGCCGCTGCCTCCGCCTGAGTCTATACGTGTCTTTCTTGTGTCGGTTCGTATGAATATGTTTTCGCTTCTTGTGAATCTTGTCAGATTATTCGATATATATATCCTGCTGTCAACTTTCTCCCTTGATCTGTATTTTGACATTGTATGGAAAAAAATTATAAGCGATGTTATCAAACCTATGATCACCGATGCAATGAATGGCATTACATAAACTCCTATAGGTTTTTTCTTTGACGTCTGTATATTTCCATTCAGGTCATAATAGGTATAAGGGTGTTCAGCATTACCTTCATCGTAATGATATTCAAATACAGAATGTTTATTGTCCCTGTATCTTTCAAGGCAGTTCAGATAAGCCTGTATTGCTTCTGTTATATCTTCGGGATAAATAGTCGAATCTGATGAGGGAAGATAGTGGTCAAGAGTAGAGATTATCGATTCTATTGATTTCTCATAATCAAGGACAGCCCTGCCCGATGTTGATATCCAGTCATTAGCCGGCGAACCGCCTGAGAGATCGAGATAATAGAATATTCCGTCTGTATTTTCGCCGAATATCTCATCATACGAATCATCTGCGAATATCTCAACGGCAGTTTCATAGCGGTAATTTCCCGAAAGGAATACTATAAGGTTCAGATCGAGTTTTTCTGCTTCTTCCTTTATTTTTGCGTCGAGTTCATTGAATGTCTCTTTATCATCGTCATATAGTCCGAGTTCATCGATAAGGGCAGATTCCTGCGGATAGCCTTGAAGCATCTCTGCACGGGCATCCATGCTGACGGATGGCAGAATTATTATCGCAAGTGCCATTACAGATAAAAATGATACTATCTTTCTGATCATCTTGTCAAACCTCCCACTATCGTGCATACAACCGTAACTGCTAAACCAATAGCCGCAGATACAGCTGCCAGTTTGCCTTTGCTGAGCGGAGGAGTACCTGCAAGCTTGCCTGTCTGACCGTTTAAGGCAAATTCATACACCTTGCCTTTATAGTTATATGTCATGAACCACACAGGCAGTAATATATAGTGCCAATCGGTATTGCTGAAGTTCATATGATTGCTGTTAGGAGCAGAAGCGGAAAAACCCGATAATGTCCCATTGAGTACATCCCTGCAGGCTTGTGAGGCACGCTCTCTTATCCTCGGGAAGACCATAGCCTTATCCACATCGTACTTATCGGCAAAGAAACCGCTGAGATATGACATAGAAAAGTCCTTGAGCTCACTGTAATCATAAGGCTCTATAGCCTCCATAAGAGCATCCTCTATCTTGCTTTCTCCATCGGCAGGGAGTCCCTGAGCGACTACTGTTCCCTGTCTTATGAGGCGGTAATGGCTCGTTTCGGTATATCTGTAATTACCTGATATCCAGCTCCTTGTCTTTATTCCGTCGCCCTGATAATCTATATCCACATTGCAGTCAGCCAGCCAGAAAGGAACATAAAGGCCTGTTATCTTTTCAAGCTGCTGCTGCGATCTGAAATCCTTCGGTGCGAACCTTTTGGATGATATCCATCTTTTAAAAGTCGCTATCGCATCTTCACGTGTCAGTTTGAAGCCTATTACCTTGCTCGGCTTATATGACCCTCTCATTTTTCCCGAAAGGATAACGGGGTTATGGCAGTAATAGCAGAAAGTCGCTGTCTGCTGATCGTCAGCCATTATCTCTGCGCCGCAGCTTTTACAGTGATAAAGGTTAGTGTGCATCTCAAACTCATTCTGTGCCTGTAACGTTTCAGGAGAGATACTGTTCTCAACAGCCGCACATATTCTTTTGATCTCTTCTATCGTAAATGAACTGAAGCAGTATTCACACTCCAGCTTCTGAGTAGCGGGGGAGAATTTCAGATCAGCATTACAATTGGGGCATTTATATTCTACTGATTCCATAGTTGACAAACTCCTTTATACATATTTGGTTTTCAGCGTCAGATTATATGATACCATACTTTTGCTGTTTTTGCAATACAATTCTACTGTATTTTTGTATAAGGAGCATCACAACATAAAAAATGCCTTATCGTATTACAAATATGACATATTATATTATTTTTCGAGATTCTATTGACTATTTTTATACAATATGTTATAATAAAATCACGATAAAATCATATCTGTGCCATAGGCAGTGCAGATAATTTCAACGGAGGACACAAAAATGAACACAATTAAAAAGACTCTTGCAGGCATTTGCGCTGTCTGCTTGGGAGCTTCTTTTTCTCCCATCACAGGAGGAACTATGGAAAACACAATGAAGGTCTCAGCAGCAGAAGACATTTCCTCATCTATGGAATGGGGTACCCTCAGAATAGGCGGCGGCGGATTTGTTTCCGGTATCATTACAGGCAAAAAGGCAATGTACGCCCGTACTGATGTCGGCGGCGCTTACAGGTATAATTACGACACCGACAGCTGGGAACAGCTTCTCAGTTTTGTCAATGACGCCGACAGAGGTATGCTGTGTGTTGATGCTATCGCTATCGACCCTACCGATGATGATACCGCTTATTTCCTTTGCGGATGCGCTTACTTCTCATCAGAAAAGACCGTCATATTCAAGACAACAGACGGCGGCAAGACCTTCACTGAAACAGATGTCACAAAAATGATACAGGTACACGGAAACGGTGACGGCAGACAAAACGGTGAATCATTAGCTGTTGACCCTGATGATCCGAATACCGTATACTGCGGCGGCGATGTTTATGCCGGTGATTCATGCCTTATAAAGTCAACCGACGGAGGCAAGACATGGAATCCTGTTAAAAGCTATGATGCTCTCGGCCTTTACAAGGAAGAAATAAAATGGCCTACTTGGACCAATAATATGCGTCATGCACTTATAAAGGATGAGTATAAGACACAGAACGGCGTTGCCTGCATTTATATCTACGGCGGCAAGGTCTATGTCGGAACTGCTACTACAGGTAAATACAATGTTGCAGTCGCTGATGTCAAGGACGATAAATTCACCGATCTCAGCACAGAACTGGATGCCGAAAACTACCCAGGACGTATCACGGGTGACGGCAGAGGCAACATCTTCTTCTCATTCCAGGGCGCTGTCTGCGTCGGAAACGGTGCTGCTTCGGGAAGCGTAAAAAAGCTTGATACCAAAACAGGCAAGGTAACTGATATATCCCCTCTGAAACATCTCTACAGAACTCAGACACAGAAGTTTGAGGCAGCGGCAGAAGGCGGATACAGCGGCATTAGTGTTGATCCTTCAAACCCTGACCGCATGGTATGCTCAACCTGCGGACTGTTCTCAAATGCTCAGCTCTGGCAGCCATGGGACGACGTTCACGGACCTGCATGGGGCGACAAGTTCTTCAAATCAGAGGACGGCGGCGAACACTGGATAGAAACTACTCCCGGTCTCGCTCCTTTCTGGGGACAGCCTCCTATCGCAGATTATCTTGCTGACGGCGGATATGAGTGGATAAGAGACAAGGCTATACACTGGGTAGGCTCATACGTCATTGACCCTGTAAAGCCTGACCGTTCACTCTCTACTTCAGGAAACGGCATTTTCGCTTGTGATAATACATGGGATGACCTTCCTCAGTTCCACTTCCATCCTGACGGTATCGAAGAAGTAGTAGCTCTTGATTTCATCAGCGTTCCCGGCGGTGCTAACTACTCTGCTATCGGAGACTATGACGGATTCATCCACACCGATGTAAATAAGATACCTCAGCAGTATCAGCCTAATATGGGCTCTACAGGATCTATAGCATACTGCCCCGCAGACACTAAGATCATGGCAAGAGTAAGCGAAAACGGCTCTAATGGTTACTATTCAACCGATGCAGGCAAGACCTGGAAGGAAATGAAGTTTGCAAGCAGCGGCGGCAAACTCGCCATCACTATGCTGAAAGACGGTAAATACCGTATATTCCAGTCATCCACAAGCGGTCAGCTCTCATATACCGATGATTTCGGCGGCGCATGGAGCAAATGTGACGGTATAGACGGTTCAAAGACTACATATGCCATCGTTGACCCGGATGATCCTTCAAAGATATACGCTTCAGGTGTAAAGCACAACGATTACTGGGCTTCTGATATGACAAAGAAAGAACCTACTCTTGAAGAATCACACTACTCATTCTACATGAGCTCAGACTACGGCAAGACCTTTACAAACACCATAGTCAGCAAATATGATCAGTGTGACAGTGCAGGTGACCCTGCTTTCATAAAGAAGGATACACTTGCTATGGCAGTTGGCTATAACGGTATGTACAAGATCACAGAAGGCGGCAAAAAGGTAGAAAAGATGGATTCTGTCGCTTATGCCAAGACAGCAGGCTACGGCGCTCC
>JAFOMV010000258.1 GCA_017418765.1 Ruminococcus sp.
GGCATCAGTACCTACACAAAAGGCGGAACAGTGCAGATAATTGTCCGTGACAAGACCGACTATATCGAGATCGAGGTCAAGGATGACGGTTCTGGCGGAAACAATCTGACAGATGTTCAGCAAAACCGTAAAAGCATCGGGCTTGAAAATGTACGGCTGCGGCTGAAGTCATCGGGAATGGGTGAACTTATGCTATCACAGGACGGAACAGGCACAAGTGCAGTCGTGCGGCTAAAATACAAGGAGGTTTAGCGAACAATGAAAACAATAACGATAGATGATAACAGGAGCATTCTGGAGCTCATGCAGCATATTCTGAATCAGATCGCCCCGAACGGAAAGCACTTTTTTGCTGATAACGCAGAGGAAGCCTTGCAGATCATTGAAAGGGAGCGTATCCGCATTATATTTCTTGATATTGAGATGCCCGAAATGTCAGGTGCAGATGCGGCAAGGTATCTGATCGGAACATACGGTAAAATTGATATCATCTTTATCACGGGGCATACTGAATATGCAATGCTTGGCCATGAGCTGCATTGTGCCGCTTTCGTTACGAAGCCCTTTGACGAGCATGATATACTTGAAGCACTTGAATATCTCCGTTTGCCGGTGGAATCAGATAAGATACTGAATGTGAAGTGTGACAGGCAGTTTACAGTTACCGCATACGGTGAACCCTTACAATTCAAAAGAAGTCTCACATATGAGATGCTCGCCTATCTTGTGTATAAAAACGGCGCAACTGTAACAAACGGAGAACTTATCGGAATCCTGTGGGACGGCGATCCAAACAAGCAGGATCATCTGCGGAAACTTGTGAAAGACCTGAGGGATTCTTTCGGGGCAATGGGCATTGACGATCTGCTGATACGACACAGGGGCAGTATCGGCATTAATATGAATGAGGTGAGCGTAGAGGGGGATACCGATCATATCGCTGAGTTATATGGCTGGCTGTTATGATACAGATAGTAAAATCTTGGCGAACAATCAATTATACTAAGGCTTTATTCAGCAATAAAATATACAATATGTATCAAACTGCAACCGTTTTGTAACTATTGTTTACAAAATATTAACATATAAGGGCGTTTTTGGCACGGTTTTGGCACGGTTCATATGTTATAATAGCATTATGTAAAAAATAACATACATATAAAAAAACTAATTATTTTTTGTTTTATTTGGAAAGGGCTGATGATATAATGAACTTACTGTATGATATTAACAAACAGTTAAAGGAAAACCATGCCTTTTCCCTAAAAAATATGGAGATATGCAAGCGTACTCTATGGGATGATTCTGTCCTGTAGGGTGCGCTTTTCTGCTCTGCCGGGGGGTGATATCTTGACGATACTGGCATTTGATGACATGATAGGACTTTATGAGTTAAAAAATGTACTGAAAGAACTGCTCGGCGACAAGATGCATTTCCGGGGCTTTGACAGCGCAGAAAAAGTGCTGAAAGCCGCAGAAGAACACGGCTATGATATTGTCATTGCCGATGTTGCATATCAGAACCGGAGCGGAATGCTCCTGCTCGGAGAGTTATCATTTCGCTTTCCGAGGACAAATTACATAGGTGCTGCCGCAATTCCACGTGAGAGCGATGCAATGACGCTGCATCATCTGCACGGCGGCTACATCATAAAGCCTTATGACAGGGAAAAACTTGCAGATACTCTCTCAAATCTGCGGTATCCTGTCAAAAATGCCGTGCAATAAGCGGCAAAAATATTATTGATCAGGAGGAAATTATCTATGAAGAATTCATGGAAACGTGTGGCAGCCGGTGTGCTGTCTTTCGCAATGGTAGCAGGCGCTATGCCCGCAAACGTAGGAGGCCTTTTGACAGGAGGCAAGGGCATTGTTGCAAATGCGGCTGTATTAACAGAGTGGACAAGTACTGATTCACTTCCTACAGCAGCAGGAAGCTATAAGCTGACATCTGACGTTACTCTTTCATCTACTTGGGATGTAAGTGCAGATATTACTCTCGACCTTAATGGACATGGAATCAGAAAAAACGGCGACCATGTAATTCGTATCATTAACGGTGCTACACTTACACTGGAGGATTCAGGTGATACAGTGCATTATTTTGATGTTGAGAATAATGCTAAGGCTGGCAAGGCTTTCAACGTAAATGATACAAGTGGTTCAAAGAGCTTTACAGGCGGCTATATCACCGGTGGCAGCGGCAGTTCATATGATAGTTATTTCTGGAATGAAGGCGGCGGCATTTATGTATATAATGGACATCTAATAATAAATGGCGGTACTATCATCGGTAACAGCAGTGCACATGGCGGCGGTGTTTGTATCTATTCAGGCGATTGTGTTATGAATGGCGGCACTGTTTGCTATAATTCCTCAGGAGAGGGTGGCGGAGGTATCGGATTCCGCACAGGCAGTAATGAATATAATATAGATTACGTTGCAACTGAAGCTCGCTTTACTATGAACGGTGGTTCAGTTACTAATAATTATAACTGCGGTGTCGCAACCTGCGGATATAGTTATGGAGCTGATTACGTTACTATTAATGGCGGAACAATTGCTGATAATACAGGAACAGGTCTTAGCTCCAAGAATTTGGTTATTGACGGTAATGTTACTGTAACAGGAAATCAAATAGGTGTTAGTTACGGAAACCTGAAACTCTCAGGCAATCCTACTATAACCGGTAATACCAAAAATCTGGTAGTAAGAAACAATAATCCAATTAAAATTAATGGTCCATTAACAAATACAACACCTATCGGAATTTATACGGAGCCAGGACCAAAAGTTAAATCGTCATTTGTATTCACAAATGGAATTTCTGATCATGGTACAATTGCAAATTTCTCCAGTGACAGAGGAAATACAATTAAGGTGAATAACGCTGGAGAACTGTGTGAGGCACCTCCAATATGTGTAACTGTACCAGAGGACACAGTCATCGTTGACGGTGAAGGCAATGTCGTTAATGCAGCTGACGGTGTATATTTGCTTAAAATCGGTAAAACTTACACGATCTACTCCGACGAAACACTTACACCAAATACAACCGCAGGTCTGGATATTTCAACACAGACTGACAAGGAATTCGGCGGCAAGACTTATAATTACAAGTATGCTGTTGAATTTGCTGACACGATCGCTGACGACGCAGAGTTCAGCTTTGATCACAAGCACGCTGCAAAGGCATTCAGCACCGATGCTGACCACACCGACACAGACAAGGTATGGGCATACTGCGAGGGAGAGCCAAGTGAAGCTGCAGGCTGTGTGGCTTATCTCGATACAGACGGTACATACTACTACGGCGAGGCTCCGACTGCTGACGAAGTCAAGCTCAGCGAGTATTTCGGCGCAACAGCTTCTGTAACTGACTTCTTCTTCACAAAGAAGGGCGATGTAAACGGCTCAAAGGTCTCTCCCGAAAATATGGAGATCGGCGAAACATATGTTGTTAATGCAACGATCGCTGTGACAATAGATAACAAGGTATCTAATTTTGCGATCACCAGAGAGATCAATTTCTCTGCACGTCCGCTGACAGAGTGTGAAGTCTTCCTGAAAAACGGCGAGACAGAAACTCCGTTAACAGTGAATAACGGCGCTGTTACCGTTCCGGCAGATACATTCACCTACAATGGCAGTGAGCAGAAGCCGGAAATTATTATCAAAAATACAGTTCTGGGTACAGAAACAACTCTGACAGCTTCTGATTATACAGACACGATCGAAGCCCAGACAAATGCAGGGGATTATTCTGCAACACTTACAGCTGTTGAAAACGCAAATTACAGCGGTTCACTGATCGTCAACTGGAAAATTCAGAAAGCAGCGATCTCCCGCAGCGATTTCACCGCAACATATAAAGGCAAGATATATGACGGTGAGGTTATTGACAAGGATGACTTCACATTTGCGGCTGCTGATACCATAAGCCCCGAAAGACAGGAGTTTATTACTGCTCTTTTCAATAATACAGCAACTAATATAGTGATCGCTCCTAACGATCAGGATCATGACTTGAAATCGGCTGGTTATCAGGATGTAGTAATAAAGATCAGCAATCCTAACTTTGAAGACTATAGTGATGACCACTTTAACAGTGTTAATTTTACAGAAGCAATTGACGGTGTCGCTATCGACGAGCGCAGTGTGACTATCACTCCCGATGCCGAGCAGTTCAACACATATCGTGACACCGCAGCACCTCAGCTGACATATACGTTCGAGAAAGCGTCCACTGACAGTACAACAGGTGTAATTGCGGCTGACGAAGCACTGTTCGAGAATACATCGCCTATCGCAGTTGAAGGCTACAATGTCGGTGGACTGAATGATGCTGGAACATATAGCTATGTAATCGCAAACGAAGATATATTCTCTAACTACTTACTCACTATCGCAGAA
>JAFOMV010000040.1 GCA_017418765.1 Ruminococcus sp.
CAGCAGAGAAAATATACTGCATTTCCTCGCTTGCATAACGTGTACAGAATGGGCTTTCATAGCTTTTGATATTATCGCTCATGACCTTTTACTCCTTTAAAAACAATACTTGCGCTCAGGCGCATATTTTTTCATTGTGATCAATGTCTGCTCAACAACTAAGAATCGGCTTTATATAGCTTTTTAATTGTCAAAGTGCAAGAAAAATGGTATCGATAATTATTCCTCCACTTTGTTTTGCCGCTCAGGGCAAAATGAGCTTGACATAAATAAATGTGATGTGCAAATCCCTCATATTATAAAAGATCTGCGCTCCCCGAACGAAATTCGGAGAAATAACCGCCTTACAGCGGTTGTTGAGTACACATTAGTAATTATAGCATTTTATTCATGCTGTGTCAATCAAATTATCCATACGGCAGACGCCTCTGAAAATAAAAAGAGCGTTCGGGATACGCTCCTGTATCAGCACATAAGCCGATATCAGACTTTTCCCGAACGCCATTACTTTATCGGCTATACCGATCATCAGAGCTCTATCTTGGGGAGATTTGCAGTAGACTTTGCTATTTCCTCATCTGTTGGGATATAGTCACTCATCTTGCCGTCATTGTATGCACCGTAAGCGTACATATCAAAATAGCCTGTACCTGTAAGGCCAAAGAGGATAGTCTTTTCCTCGCCTGTCTCCTTGCATTTGAGAGCCTCGTCTATAGCTGCACGGATAGCGTGGCTGCTTTCGGGAGCGGGGAGAATACCCTCAACTCTTGCAAACTGCTCAGCAGCTTCAAATACAGCTGTCTGCTCAACTGAACGAGCCTCCATAAGACCCTGATCGTAAAGCTCAGAGAGCACGGCGCTCATACCGTGATAGCGAAGTCCGCCTGCATGGTTAGGTGACGGCATGAATCCGCTGCCGAGAGTATACATCTTCTGGAGAGGGCACACCTTTCCTGTATCGCAGTAATCATAAGCGTAAACGCCTCTTGTAAGGCTCGGGCATGAAGCAGGCTCAACAGCGATTATCTGATAATCAGCCTCACCACGAAGCTTTTCGCCTATGAATGGTGAAACGAGACCGCCCAGATTTGAACCGCCGCCTGCACAGCCGATGATGATATCGGGCTTTATACCGTACTTGTCCATAGCTGTCTTACACTCAAGACCGATAACTGTCTGATGGAGAAGTACCTGTGAAAGCACGCTTCCGAGAACGTAACGGTAGCCATCCTTTGAAGTAGCGGCTTCAACAGCTTCTGATATAGCACAGCCGAGGCTTCCGTTGGTATCAGGGAATTCTGCAAGTATCTTTCTGCCGACTTCTGTAGTATTTGAAGGCGAAGGAGTTACGCTTGCACCGTATGTACGCATTACCTCACGGCGGAAAGGCTTCTGCTCGTAGCTTACCTTTACCATGTATACATTGCAGTCGAGGTCAAAGTATGAGCAAGCCATAGAAAGAGCTGTACCCCACTGACCTGCGCCTGTCTCAGTAGTAACGCCCTTGAGCCCCTGCTTCTTAGCATAGTAAGCCTGTGCGATAGCGGAGTTGAGCTTGTGGCTTCCGCTGGTGTTGTTACCCTCAAATTTGTAGTATATCTTAGCAGGCGTGCCAAGCTTCTTTTCGAGACAGTAAGCTCTTACGAGAGGTGACGGACGGAACATCCTGTAAAAGTCCTGTATCTCCTCAGGAATGTCGATATATGTGGTAGTGTCATCAAGTTCCTGCTTAGCCAGTTCCTCGCAGAAAACGTGGCTGAGTTCTTCTAATGTGCAGGGCTTGCCTGTAGCAGGGTTGAGAAGCGGTGCAGGCTTCTTCTTCATATCAGCACGTACATTGTACCACTGCTTTGGCATCTCATTTTCTTCAAGGTAAATTTTATAAGGTATCTTTTCGTTTGCCATGATTTTCTCCTTTTGTCATATATGTGGATAATGGATAGGTCTATGTCCGGTCTGCGGGCATACAAAAAGCCCCTGTCCGGACATATTATGCCGGGACAGGAGCTGAGATTCCTGCGGTGCCACCCTGCTTGACGCTTTTTGCGACCTCTCTGTGTGTACATATACACTGTTTTTGTTAACGCAGAAACTCTGCGGCTCGCCTACACAGATGCCCTTCAGCTCGCCCTCGGAAGCCCATTCACCGAAGCCTTGCATACCTGCTCGCACCAAGCGCAGGCTCTCTGTAATGCAATAACAAGGGCTACTTGCTCTCCCTCAAAGGTTTATCGTACTATTACTTTACCATACTAAAACCGTCTTGTCAAGGGGTATGGGAAAATTTTCAGAAATAGTTATAATCGGCGTACGGAATACAGCGTTTTTTTGATAAACTATCACTACCTCGGATCACTTCACATTTTCTTCGTACAGCTTGTATACGTCGATGACTTCTTCCTTGTCGAGATAATGGATAGTCAGGGTATCGCCCTTGTGAGCGTCAAGTCCTAAACCGAACTGCTCCGGATTATCGCCTCTGTTGTCAAAAGG
>JAFOMV010000259.1 GCA_017418765.1 Ruminococcus sp.
GAAAGAGCTAAGAGCATCTCTCTGATTATCTTGCAGGCAACAGCTGTTGAAACTCCACTCTGATCGTAGACAGGGCTCAGCTCGTTGACATCGCACCCCACGATGTCAAGCTTGCTGCATACAAGAGTTACAGCCTTTCTCAGCTCATCGAACGTTACTCCGCCTGCCTCGGGAGTTCCTGTTCCCGGAAATATTGACGGGTCAAGCACATCCAGGTCAAGGGTAAAGTAAACATTCTTGCCTTTAAGCTTTTCTATGACTTCTTCAAGTCCGTCAAAGTTAAACTTATGCATTTCCGTATGCTCGTCGGCAAAGTAGAATTCCTCTCTGTCGCCGCTTCTGATACCGAACTGAAAAATGTGGTCATCGCCCACAAGCTCATGGCATCTTCTCAGCACGCAGGCATGGGAAAGCTTCTGACCGAGATAGTCATCACGGAGGTCTGCATGAGCATCAAAGTGGACGATGTACAGATCATCGTACTTCTCCTTCACTGCCATGACAGAGCCGAAAGTTACAAGATGCTCGCCGCCTATCATGAACGGAAGCTTGCTGTCTGAAAGTATCTGGTCAGTTCTCATGGAGATATCCGCAATTGTACGTGTAACGCTTCCGAAAGGCAGTTCAAGGTCGCCGCTGTCGAAGTAGCAGTAATCGGTCATATCCTTGTTCTGGTATGGACTGTAGGTCTCTATGCCAAAGCTTTCATTCCTGATAGCAGCCGGCGCAAAACGTGTGCCGGGACGAAAACTTGTAGTGCCGTCAAAGCCTGCTCCGAAAAGAACTATCTTTGAGTCCTCATACTCTGCATCACAGGCGATGAAAGTCTGTATATTCTTATTCAACATCTTTAAGAAGCTCCTCTACATAATTTGGAAGTGCAAATGCACCCGTGTGAAGTCTGGTATTGTAATAGCGTGTCTTTATGCCCAGCATACTCCACTTTGTACCGTTGTAATCGTTGGTAGGATGGTACTTCTTGGAAGCGAATCCGAAGAGCCAGTGTCCCGACGGATAAGTGGGGATATGAGCCTGATAAACCTTGCTTATGGGGAAACTTTCAACAATGCGCTTGTGTGAACGCTGCATAGCTGCTGCGTCCTCGTCGTAGAACGGGCTTTCATGCTGATTTACCATGATGCCGTCCTCATGGAGCGCCTTGAAACAGCTTCCGTAGAATTCCTTGGTGAAAAGTCCCTCACCCGGGCCGAAAGGGTCGGTAGAGTCAACAATGATAACATCGTACTTGTTTTCACAGCGGCGGATAAACTTCACACCGTCCTCATAATAAACGTGGACTCTCGGGTCATCGAAACGGCAGGCGGTAGTGGGCAGATACTTTTTGCTGACCTCCACCACAAGCTCGTCTATCTCCACAAGGTCGATATTTTCAACGGAGCTGTATCTGGTAAGTTCACGGACAACACCTCCGTCGCCTGCGCCGATAACGAGGATATTTTTCGGGTCGGGATGAACTGCCATAGGCACATGAGTTATCATTTCGTGGTAGATGAACTCATCCTTTTCGGTGAGCATCATATAGCCGTCAAGAGTGAGGAAACGTCCGAACTCCTTTGAATCGAAAACGTCGATACGCTGGAATTCGCTGTTTCCGCTGTAAAGCTGATGATCCACCTTAATTGAAAATTTCACATTCGGAGTATGACGCTCCGTAAACCAAAGTTCCATATTAGCCTCCCCAAGCTGACGCCAGCTTGACCCCTATCACGATTCGGCGGGGACGCCCCCGCTGGC
>JAFOMV010000260.1 GCA_017418765.1 Ruminococcus sp.
ACAGAAGAATACACTTGATGATGAGCTGAAGGCTCTCCTTGCTGAGGCAGAGGAGCATGAGCATCATCACCACCATGACGACGATGAGCATGAACATCATCATCATGACCATAATGATGAAGACGAGCATGAGCACCACCATCATCATGAACACGGTGAAGATTGCACCTGCGGCTGTCATGACCACCATCATGATGAAGATGAGCATGAACATCATCACCACCATGACCACGATGAGCATGAACATCACCACGAACACGGTGAGGACTGCACCTGCGGCTGTCATGACCACGATCATCACCACCATCACCATGCTGACGATGTATTCACAAGCTGGGGCAGAGAGACTGCAAGAACATATACAGCTGAGGAGATACAGTCCGCTCTGGAAGCTCTTACAAATGAAGAAAAGTACGGTATGATACTTCGTGCAAAGGGTATCGTTGCAGGCAGCGATGGACAGTGGATCCACTTCGACTATGTTCCCGGTATGCCTGATGTACGTACAGGCAGCGCAAGCACTATCGGCCGTCTCTGCGTTATCGGTTCAAAGATAAACGAAGAAGCTATAGCTGAGCTTTTTAAAGCCTGAGAAAGGAGCATATAATGCCTAATAATCAGGAAGAATACATCCCGATATATCTGTTTCTGGGATTTCTTGAATCGGGAAAGACAAAGTTCATACAAGAAACTCTTGAGGATAAGCGCTTCAATAACGGCGAAAAGACCCTTGTGCTGATATGCGAGGAGGGCGTCGAGGAGTATGACCTGTCGAAAATGCCCAAGAAGAATATAGTGTTCCACACTATCGAGGATAAGGAAGACTTCACAGAGGAGAACTTCACCAAGATACTCAGGGAAAGCGGCGCAGAGCGTGTAGTTGTTGAGTATAACGGTATGTGGACTATGGACGATTTCTTCGCCGCTATGCCTGAGGATACAACCATCGCTCAGGTCATGTTCTTCGTGGATGCCACAACCTTCATGAACTACAACTCCAATATGAGAAGCCTTGTGGTGGATAAGCTCAATGTTGCGGAAATGACAGTCTTCAACCGTTTCACAGAAAGCTATGACCCACAGGAATTCCATAAGATAGTAAGAGGAGTTTCACGCCGCTCTGAGATCGTGTATGAGTACACCGACGGCAGAGTTGCTTATGACGATATAGAGGACCCTCTGCCATTTGATGTTGAGGCTGACGAGATCACCATAGAGGATAAGGATTTCGCTCTCTGGTATCGTGATCTCATGGACGAGCCTGAGAAGTATGACGCAAAGATAATGCACTTCAAGGGTATCGTTGCAGATAACGGAAAGTTCCCGCCAAATTGCTATGCTATCGGACGTCATATCATGACCTGCTGTGTAGAGGATATCCAGTATTGCTGGATGGTGGCGCAGTATGAAGGCGCAGACAGACCAAAGAATCAGGACTGGGTAAACATCACAGGAAAGATAAAAGTACAGAAGCATAAGCTTTATAAGGGTAAAGGACCTGTTCTTTTCGTGACAGGGATAGAGAAGACCGAAGCTCCTGCACAGCCTGTGGCTACATTCTATTGATATTTTATACAGGAACATTGTCTGTGATACTTTTATATGAGTATCGCAGGGCAATGTTCTCTTTTTTACGCTTTATATGCAGTATTTCTGTGTTTCGGATCAGAAAGACTATTGAGGTGTTCCGCTATTTTTCGGGATATCGTGCCATGTCTTGGATACATATCATGTATATGGCAGCTGATATCATCAGCCTCAATTGACCTGATGAATCCTATCTTCACATTGCTGCAAAGAAATGATTCACGCAGCAGCTCCTCAAATCCGTAAGAAGACATAAGTGAGTTGTATTTTAGCTTATACGGAAGATTTTCGGTGAGACTTACTCCTATTATTTTTCCGCTGTTGTCTTTTCGCATTTTTTCAGCAGCTTCACGTATCAGCTGATGATCGTTGCGTTCACTGCTTTTCTCTGAAAGAAACATTATCAGCGCATCTATGTTTGTATTTTGTATGAATGCTGATCTGTCTCTGAAACTATGTTTTTTCAGAGTTATGGTGCGGTATCCGAGTTTATCGAGCTGCTTTCCTATGTATTTTTCGTATTTTCTGTCATCCGCAGCAATAAGTGCTGTTCTTTTGTTCATTGTTTATTTTCTGCCTCCTTGTAATTATTTTGTTCCATAACTATATTATTATGACAAAAAAAGACAGAAAAAAATGGATTCTGGTACAAGCAGTATTTGAATACGGTACAAAATGCAAACGCCCCTGAGCCATCATCAGATAGCTCAGGGGCGTTTGATATCAATTACAGTATCCCTTTGTGTTTAAGATAGACTTCATAGCCTTTTGCAGAAAGGTCCATAATCCTGTGATCCTTATATGCCGCAACGTAATTGCATCTTATCATTTCTGTTGTTTCGAGTATGTGAAAAACAGTAAGGACGGCTTCTTTTGAGGAACTGCTGTCTGCGAATTTTTCAAGGATATTTTTAAGCCATACGCCTTTTCCTTCCTCGGAAAATTCAAGGGCAGTGATATCTTTTGGATTCATTGGATTTTCGATAAAGTGAGTGTTCTGAAAAATATAATCGAGAATATTCCAGAATATGTTCTGATCGACTATCATATAAGGCCTCCTTTGAGTTTTTTGTTATTATATCACAAAAAAGCTGGAAAATCAATAGAAAAAAGAATAATAATTTATTGTATTTGTGTGAATCGCATACTGTTATGGCTTTATCTTTTCAAGCACATCAGAGTAAATGCTGTAATTCACTTTCACTCCATCGTCAAGTTCTAAACGATACCGGCTGTTAGTATGTGAAGAAAGCCTGCTGCTGAAGTCGTCCAGTTCACCCATTTGTTCTGCGATACGGGTTATCCTGCGCTTCATCTTTGGCTTTTCTGATGGTCCGGCAGACAAAAGAGACTTTTTCAGTTCATCTGATTCTTCGGTCAGTGTACGCTGATACACGGGAAGATATTTCTCGGAAAGAATAGCTGTGGTTTGCGGAGTGATGCTGTGCAGATAGGCGAGCGCCTTGAAGTGGCATTTTCTTCCCGAATCGAACATCCAGTATATCGGGCGTTTGTGGTATATCCGGCAATGGTCGTGGAAAAACTCGGATTTAAGATAATGTTCGAGTGCTTTTTCCGGAGTAAGATCATACCCAAGGACAGAAGCGATAAATCGCATATTTTCCTCAAGCGTATCACTGCCGTAAGCCTTTTCTACGAATCCGATAATACGTGAGGTCAGGTCATCCTCAAAAATACCGATGCCTATGGGGATAATGCCTTCTTTAACAGGTATTATGGTTTGGTAAAAATCATCATCCCATTCTCCGCCCGCATAGCAAAGTCCGTCACAGTCGAGGGAATAACGTCCGAATATACAGCCTGCTGCATAGCTGATAAGACTTTTTATCTCTCTGTTTATGTCGGCTTTTCTGATGGTTACGTCCTTGTCTGCGACGAATGGATCAAGTTCGTCCGAAAGGCCATATTCATCGATAAAATAGCGGTTAAGTTCTTCTTCGTTAGTTTTAAGGCGTAAGTAGCGGTCTTCGCATACTTTCTCCCATTGTCTGAATTTTTCACTGATTAGTCCTGACATGATCTCTCCTTGAAAGCGGCTGCATTGTGTGCATTTGCATCTGAACAGGCAGATAGATGTGCTTATATCGATATTTTACCATTTATCGGCGAATATGTCAATACAGAATGAAACACAGTACATTTTGAATGTGGAAAAATGATTCCATAAATTGTCAGATCTTACTAAAAAATATGAATAAACATTTTTTTACTTGACAAAATAGACATAGCGTATTATAATATAACCATAGTGTAGGTGAAGTACTGAACTTTGCTTATCTATGGCAAAAGGTGTTCATTATTTTCTATAGAAAACCCGTACCGAGTATTGCAGCTGCGGTACGGTTTTTCCGATTCTGTTTTACGGATTTCATTATCTTGTTTATACAAGAGAGGAGAAAGTATGCTTCCGAAAAAGAATATAGGTGCTGTAACCGTTATGTCGGCATTTCTTGGTCTGGCAGCAGCGAGACTGTGTACAGCCCTGCTTTATTATTCCTGCCGCAATGGTTCGGGATATACTGAACATATAGCTTCCTGCTTTACCGCAGTCGGCATCGCAGA
Source organism: Ruminococcus sp. (assembly GCA_017418765.1). The sequence continues at coordinate 4,171 of JAFOMV010000260.1, forward strand.
GCTTATCATGATCCTTGCTCTCACGGTAGGATATGCACTGCTGTTCATTTACAGTGAAGATGATCGCAGTACACTGTTTCTCGGGGCATCAGTTCTTCTTTCAGTGCTTACTCTTTCAGCAAAGTTCAGCGTGGTAAGCGAAAATTCTCATGTGCTTACTGCTGTAAGCTTAGCAATGAATATATGTATACTGGCTTTATTCGGTATTTACGCAATATATTACTATCGGCGTGCAAACCGTCCTATGGCAGTTTTGGCGTGTGCATCAGGTCTCTGGATAGCAATTGTATCAGTAGTTCTTAGGGCAGTTGTCTCCGCTGTATCTTCTTCGCAGGATGTGTTCGGACTGTATGCAGTGATATCTGTAATATCAGCTTTATGCTATGGTGCAGCGTACTATTCTCAGCGGCAGTCATTTGAATAAAATACAGCCCGGTCACGTGATCGGGCTGTTCTGATTTTTTTAATAGATTATTATTGATTTTAAATAATAAGTATGGTATAATGATATAAATCAATACGGTTCGTTACCCAAAGGGGATGACAATTTGAATAAACGAAAAAAAATAGCATTGCTTACTGCTTCTCCTGAGATCGGTCACGGAAAAAGAATGTTGGAAGGCGTAGCTGCACAGTGCTTGAAATACAACTATGACCTTGCAGTGTTTTGTGCGATGACAGGACTGAATACAGCTATGGAGGAATATGCGGTAGGTGAGAAGAATATCTTCAATCTTCCTAATTTCGATCTTCTTGATGGTGTCATCCTCGATACAGCTCAGCTCATTGATAGTCATGGCTATGAACATCTTGATATAATTTACGATATGATAAAAAGAAAATGTCATATCCCTGTTGTGGCTCTTGATATGCCTATACATGATATCCATTTCATAGAGAGCGAAAATGAAGGAGTGCTCCGTGAGATGGCACGTCATGTCGTTAATGTGCATCATAAAAAGAGAATATGCCTGATATCAGGCTCAGAGGATAATTATGCAGCAAAATTCAGAATGGAGACATTCATCGATGAGCTTGAAAAGCTGGGCATCAATGTCCCAGAGGAATACAGGGTGTACAGCGATTTCTGGTATACCGGCGGAAGCGCTTTCGGTCAGGAGCTTGCTGACGGAAAACTGCCGCTTCCTGAGGCTGTATTATGCGGCAATGACTTCCTTGCAATGGGTCTTATCTACAGGCTGAAAAAAAATGGCATAAAAGTTCCCGATGATGTTATAGTTATAGGCTATGAGGCTACTGATGAAGCAGCAGGATTTGAGATTTCAGTTTCATCTTTTCAGTCAAATGATGCACTTTCTGCGGCTAATGCAGTTGATTATCTTAGAAGCATCATAGAACCTGACAAGGAGATCATCCCCTACGAAACAAAGACTCTTTTCAGCCCCGGCATGAGCTGCGGCTGTGAACCTGATTATTCACGCTCTGCTATGGCTATACATGATCATCTGTACTTTACTTTCCCGAATTATGCAGATGAGGAACTGTATAAGCATACTGATATCGGACTGCTTATGGAAAGCTATATCTCAGAAGAATTTACAGCATCCCAGACCATAGAGGACTGTATCAGGAATATTAACCTGAAAACATATCTTATCTTTCCGTTCCTGAATTTCTACCTTTGTTTGAAAGAGGACTGGATGGATGTAAAAAATGATATACAAGTAGGCTATCCTGAAAAAATGAAAATCGTTGCAGTCAATACAACTGTTCATGAACTCTATTTCCATACTGAGGCTGAAAGCATAACATTCGATACAAGCCTTATGATACCGAGGCTGATAGAGAACGATGACGATAAACCGTCTGTGTATTATTTCAGCCCTGTACATTTCAGCTCTAATACTCTTGGATATGCTGTCATACAGAGAAACCTTGATGATGAGCATAAGCCCAATGTCGTATACCGCAACTGGCTGAGATTCGTTGATAATGCCCTTGAAATGGCAAGAGCAAAACAGCGCCTTATGACACTGTCTGTACGTGATGAGATGACAGGCGCCTTCAACAGAAGGGGTATGTACATAGAGGTAGAAAAAATGCTGGAGGAAGCCTCTGATGATGCAAGCATCTTCGTATGCGTCATAGATATGGACAGGCTAAAATATATAAATGATACCTTCGGTCACACAGAGGGCGATTTCGGCATCAAGACAGTCAGCACGGCAGGCTTTTCGGTAACAGAAGATGATGAGATATTTGTACGTGCAGGCGGCGATGAATTTTATATAATAGGCATAGGTGATTATCGTCCGAATGCAGGCGAGAAACGGATACAGGATTTCAATGAAGCTTTGGAAAAGCTTACCGCAGATATAGATAAACCCTATTCCGTCACCGCAAGTGTCGGTACGGCATTGCGAAAGGTAGTCAAGCAGATTAATCTTGAGGATATCATAAGTGAGGCTGATGAAATGATGTATCAGCATAAGACTGCAAAGAAATGTCAGCGTATCTGATATACAGGAGGTAACTGTTACGAGTATTATCAGGATCAATGAGGATATCAGCCATGAACTGGAGATATTCACTTCAATAAAAGAATCGGGGCTCCTGCATTATTATGAGCCCGATCCGGGGATTTTTATTGCGGAAAGTCCGAAAGTTATTGAAAGAGCTCTCAACGCCGGATATGAACCGCTCTCAATGCTTATGTGTGAAAATGATATAACAGGCGAGGCGGAGGATATCGTGAGCAGGTGCGGCGATATACCGCTGTATACCGGCAATGATGATGAAATAGCCGATATCATCGGTTTCAGGCTTATAAGGGGAGCTCTCTGTGCGATGAGGCGCAGAGAGCTTTCTTCTGTTGAAAATATATGCAAAGGCAAAAGCAGGATCGCAGTTCTTGAAAATGTGGTCAACCCTGCTAATATGGGTTCGATCTTCCGAAGTGCTGCTGCTCTCGGCATGGAGGCTGTACTGCTTACACAAGGCTGTACCGATCCGCTGTACAGACGCTCCGCAAGGGTCAGCATGGGGACGGTTTTTCAGGTCCCTTGGACATTTCTGCAATGCAGTATTACTGAATATACATCACTGCTTCATCAGCTTGGTTTTTCGCTGGCGGCTATGGCATTGCGTGATGATTCTGTAGATATAGACGATGATAAGCTGAATTCGGAGGAAAGACTGGCTGTGATAATGGGAACAGAGGGCGATGGTCTGGCGGATCTGACTATAGCTTCATGCGATCATACGGTAAAAATACCTATGTATCATGGTGTGGATTCGTTGAATGTTGCTGCGGCAAGCGCAGTTGCTTTCTGGCAGCTTGGCAGAAGAAGAAAATGAGGTAAGGTCATGGATAAAATAAGATGGGGCATTATAGGCACAGGCAGGATAGCTCATACATTTGCCGAAGCACTGGCGGGTACAGCCGATGCTGAGCTTTATGCTGCTGCTTCAAGAGATCGGGCAAAGGCACTGGGTTTTGCTGAACGATATGGTTTTAAAAAGGCTTACGGCAGCTACAGCGAGCTTGCTTCTGACAACAGTGTGGACGTTGTGTATATCGCTACACCTATGGCTTCTCATTACTCTGATGCCATGCTTTGCATTGAGAACGGCAGGAACGTTCTGTGCGAAAAATCGCTTGCGCTTAATGCAGTGCAAGCAGAAAAGATGTTGTACACAGCTGAGGAAAAAGGCGTATTTTTTATGGAGGCAATGTGGATGAAATGCCGTCCCGTCTTTCTTAAGGTAACGGAATGGATAAAAAGTGGAAAAATAGGAAGCCCTCAGTCCATAAAAGCCGATTTCAGCAATTCTGTACCGTATGACAGCGGCGACAGACTTTTCCGTGCAGACTGCGGAGGCGGAGCATTGCTTGATCTGGGAGTTTACCCACTTACACTTGCAGATTCCTTTTTCGGAGTTCCTGACGAGATCATCAGCTGTGCTGATATAAAAAACGGAGTTGATATCAATAACAGTATCATTCTGAAATACAGCGACGGCAGAAGCGTATCCTCATATAATGGTTTTCAGCTTCAGCTAAGTAACAACGCACTTATTTCGGGAAGTGACGGATACATAGTAATGGGCAGCTATTTTCATTGTACAAGCGAGGCGACACTTTTTAACAGCAGTTCGGATATCGTTGAAAAGTTCACGTGCGAGCCTGAGATCAACGGCTATGAGTACGAAATACGTGAGGTACACCATTGCCTCAGAAACGGTCTGAAAGAAAGCGTTCTTGTTCCGCATTCAGATACGATAAGGGTGATGAAGCTTATGGATGAATGCAGAAAGCAATGGGGGATGAAGTTCCCTCAGGAATAATATAACTGTTTTGTGAAATGATAAAACTCACCGTTAACTGCAATATGGAATAGCAGTTAACGGTGAGTTTATTTTATACTTTATATTAGTTTAGCTTATCTTTGTAAAGCGGCGGACATCTCCTGCTTTTCCGATGAACATAGACTTAGGTCTTGCCCATACTTCACCGCTTTCAACTGATTTGTATATGACGAGTTCTTCCATTGTTTCGCTATGGCGTGCTACAGCCATAAGTTCGTATTCACTGCCCTTGAAATGGCGGTATCTTGCACCTACAGCTATTTCCGTATCAGCCTCGTCAGCATGAGGCTGCTCCTGTGGCTGTTCATCGATGATGTCATCAGATACCATGATCATCGCTGTATATGGCTGCATTTTGATATGAGCAATGCCGTTTTCTACGGTCACGGGTGTGGATGAAAGAACGTCCACAAGGTTTTCAAGGTGAGTGCCGAAGCTGAAGTCATATTCATAGTCGGCAAGGTTAAGAGCAACATAAACAGTCTGATCTCCCAGAACTTTTTTAAACAGAAGCTGTTGATTGGTGATAGCTATCCTTTCGTACATACCGGTTCTTAGCGCAGGGTAGGCGTGATAGGCTTTTCCAAGCTTAACGATATGGTTATAAAGTGAGAGATTCTCCTTTTCCATATCCTGTAAATGCAGACATGGGCGCAGATTATCATCGGAGTTGTTTTCTTTTCTGCCGTATATGCCGTACTCGCTGCCATAATATATAGATGGGATTCCCGGCATTGTATACATAAGAGTATATACAAGCGGCAGATGAGCTTCGTTATTGAGTGTGCTTGCAAGACGATTGACATCGTGGTTGTCTACAAAGTTGTAAAGGTCGATATTGCGGTAAATGCCGCCATTTGCGCCGGACTGGCGGTTGATGGAGTAGTCGATCTCAAAGTAGTTTTTATCGTTGTGGGAAGACCAGAGGCCCTTATAGCATTCATAGTTGGTAACGCTGTCAAGCATTTCAGGGTTAGCCCAGCGATTGTAGTCACCGTGAATTATTTCTCCCATGAGCCAGAAATCGGGTCTTTTGCCTTTACAGAAGCTTCTGAGTCTCTTGAAGAAATCAAAGTCGATGCAGTCAGCGGCGTCAAAGCGGATACCATCAATACCGAAGGATTCTATCCAGTAGTTGACAGCGTCTATGATATGGTCACATACTCCCACGTTTCTGAGATTGAGCTTTACAAGGTTATAATGTCCGTTCCATCCCTCATACCAGAAAGGATCGCCATAGGGGCTTTGTCCGCCGAAGTTAAGGTTCTGGAACCAATCGCAGTAACCGGAAGCCTGTCCTTTTTCAATAACGTCAAGAAACTGAGGGAATTTCCTGCCAACATGATTGAAAACACCGTCAAGAATTACTCTGATACCGTTTTCGTGGAGCTTATCACAAATGAAACGGAAAGAATTATTGTCACCAAGTCGGCGGTCTATCAGTTTATAATCAGTTGTGTCATAGCCGTGTTCGACAGATTCAAAAACAGGACCGAAATAAACAGCGTCGATATTCATTTCCTTTAAATGAGGTATCCAGTCGAGGACCTTATCGAGCCTGTAGGTGACATTCTCACTTTCATCATTGAATTTTGGAGCACCGCAGAATCCAAGAGGGTAAATGTGATAGATTACAGCGTTGTTGTACCAATTCATATTAACATCTCCTTGTATAAGTATATTATTTAGAGCTTCCTTCAAGATAATATGAAGCTTCCATATCAGCAACGTTCAGAGCAAGTGCGAGAGGGTACATTTCCAAAGCTTTGCCGATAGTGCCCCTTTCCTCGGTACCTCCGTAAGAAAAACCCATGTGATAGCGGATGGCAAAGGCTTCTTCACGTGTGAGTCTGTCATCGCCGTAAAAATAACCTGAGAGGATGTAAACGGATTTTTCTCCGTGACCATATGGAAGGGTATCATTAATGGTATAGAAAGGCACTTTTTCCCATTGGCCGGTTTCCTCATTTTTTTTATTTCTGAGTTCAGTGGTATAGAAGTTTACCTTGCAGATATCATGCAGCAGAGCGACTATGGCAATAGTTTCCTCTGAGTAATCCATACCGTAGAGTTCCTTGGTCCTTGGCCTTGAGAGGTAATCCTTAAGACAATGATATACATTAAGGCTATGCTGAACAAGTCCGCCCTCATAAGAGCCGTGAAAGCGAGTGCTGCTTGGAGCAGTAAAAAAATCGCTTTTCAGCAGAAATTCAAGGAGTTTATCAGCGCCGCCCCTTTTAATGTTTTCCTTATATATCTGTATAAATTCTTCTTTAGCAGTCAATAGGATCGTCCTTTCTGAATTAATACTACAAATACATTATAGCATAATCAAGAGTGATTTTCAATAGGTTATATCTGTAAAATCAAAAAAAATTAGGAGAAATAAATAAATTATAAGATATAAATACGCAAAATACAATTTGTAGAAAAAATAAGCGAGAAAACATTTTGTATGAAGTTAATAAAAAACGCAAAAAATAACAGAGATTCTTTTAGTTGACAATAGGTGAAAAAGGTGTTATAATAATAAAGCTGTCGGACGAGAGGACGGGCGGTAAGACTGTTGGCGCAGCACGCAAGGAATCGGGAGAAGACAGAGAAAGAGATCACGAAAAAGTTTTTGAAAAACTTTGAGAAAAAGCTTGACAAACGGCTTTGGAAGTGATATAATATTAAAGCTGTCTCAGAGAGACAGGCCGCAGAAAAAGAAAATTTTGAAAAAACTTCTGAAAAGGGGTTGACAAAGCAAAGAAACTGTGGTATAATAAAAAAGCTCATCACCAAAAAATGAGCGAACAGCATCTTGAAAATTAAACAATGCAAAGAAAGTATAACGACCCTTGAGATTCCGATGAGAGAATCGGAAGGTCAAGTAAAGACTTTAAAACGCA
>JAFOMV010000261.1 GCA_017418765.1 Ruminococcus sp.
GCTATGGAAAAGGGCTGGACTGAAACAGACGGAAAGAAGTATTACTTCAGCACAGAGGACGGTGCTATGCTCAAGGGATGGCAGGTGCTCGATGGCTGGAACAGACATTTCGACGAGACTACAGGTATTCTTTCCACAAACTGCACTATTGGCGATTACAGCATAGACGGTGACGGTGTAGCAAGAAAGACATCAGCTGTTCGTCTCAGGGCAAGAAGCATACTCTCAACGATAAATCCTACTCCCGACGGTATCTTCAACTATATCAGAAGCCGCAACTACTATAAGTACATGGAGGCAACAAAGACGCTTCCGCAGATAGAAGCTATAGGATGGAGCTATTTCGCCAACTATGCTATGGATAACCGCTTTGTTGTCTGCTATTACTTTGCAGCTTTACAGGACCTTCTTTTCCATGAGGCAGGCTACGAGAGCCGTATCGTGTACGGCAACGGCACTCATACCAGCGACCACTACTGGAATCAGGTAAAGATAAACGGCGTATGGACAAACTATGACGCCTGCAACGGCTGTGCCAATGTTTCAGATTCGTATCTGCAATCACTGACTTATACATGGTACCAGTTCGTTTACCCGAATTATGACTGATGAGCCTATGGCTTAAATAATATTAAAATAAAGGAGAAATTAAAATGAACATCAGATATACCGCACTTTTACTTTCAGCTGTTATGTGCATGGCAGGAGCAGTTTCCTGCGGAAAGGATGAGCCGACAGGTGAAAGCTCTGCAAACCTGAAGATATCATCTACAACAACTGCTGCAAGCGGTGTTACTACATCCGCTGAAACAGGCACAACAACTACAGACATCAGCGGTTCAACAGCTTTGACTACAGGCACAGATGTAACAACTGCCGCTGCTGCTGAAACTACAGCTGATACTGCACAGAGCGATTCTGCTCCTGCTGCCGCACCTGCACCTGCTGACAACGGCGGAAACAATGAGGCTCCTGCTGCACAGGAACAGCCTCAGCAGAACAACGAGACTCCTGCTAACAACGGCAATGCAAATACACAGCCTGTTGCTCAGGAAGTAAAGTTCAGCACAGACGATCTTCTCAGCAATGCATCGGGCAAGATAGCTGAGCTTGGTTCACCTGACAGATCGGAAGAAGCTAATGGATGTTTGTCAAAAGGAGACGGTCAAAAGAACTACTATTATCCAGACCTCGAAATCCAGTGCTACACCGAAAATGGTGCCGAGTATATCTATGACATCTTGATCAAGGGAGGAAACTATGCTACTTCAAAGGGCATCAAGGTAGGCAGCAGCCGTGCCGACGTTGAAGCCGCTTACGGTGCAGGCGAAGCTTCGGGCAATATGCTCATCTACAGCAACGGCGACAAACAGCTTATTTTCACCATGAACGGCGATACAGTTTCCGAGATAGAGTTCTACTTACCCTTAAATTAAAAATAAAAGACAGGAGGTCTGTTATTGGTTTTCAGCAGTCCCGTTTTCCTGTTTCTGTTTCTGACTGCGGTATACATACTCTACCGCATTATCCCGACAATAAAGGCTAAAAACGCCCTGCTTCTCATATTCAGTATCGCCTTTTACACCTACGGCGAGCCGAAAGCTGTAGTCCTCATGCTCATATCCATATGCATGAACTACATCTTCGGTCTGGGTATGAAAAGTGAGAACAAGGCACGTAAAGCTATACTTGCGGTGAGCGTTGCGGCAAATCTGCTCATGCTTGGTGTATTCAAGTACGCAGGCTTCGGAGCGGAAATGCTCAACAAGCTGCCTTTCGTAAGCGTGACGATACCGAAAATAGCCCTGCCTATAGGTATATCATTTTATACCTTTCAGGCAATGTCCTACGTAATAGACGCTTACAAGGACCCGAAATACATACAGAAAAGCCCGTTCAAGCTGGCACTGTACATCACGCTTTTCCCGCAGCTTATTGCAGGCCCTATCGTAAAATACTACGATATAGCCGAGCAGATAGACCATCGTGAGTCAACTCCCGAAATGACAGCAAAGGGAATACGCCGCTTCATTATGGGACTTTCAAAGAAGCTGCTCATCGCCAATACAATGGCGGCGGCAGCGGACTATGTGTACGCTCTCGACAGTTCACAGCTCTCCGCATCTCTTGCATGGCTGGGCGCAGTATCCTATCTTTTCCAGATATACTTTGATTTCAGCGGATACAGCGACATGGCTATTGGTCTGGGAGCAATGTTCGGTTTCAGATTCAAGGAAAACTTCAACTACCCGTATATATCACAGAGTATGCAGGAATTCTGGCGCAGATGGCACATCTCGGTGTCAACATGGTTCAAGGAATACCTGTATATCCCACTGGGCGGAAACCGCAAAGGCAAGGTAAGGACAGCCCTTAACAAGCTGGCGGTATTCTTCTGCACAGGTCTCTGGCACGGTGCAAGCCTTAACTTCATCGTATGGGGACTTCTCAACGGCGGCTTCATGATGCTGGAGTCATACAAGCTCATCAACACCGAGAAAATGCCGAA
>JAFOMV010000262.1 GCA_017418765.1 Ruminococcus sp.
GCAGAAGAATCCCGAGGAAAAGGTCGAGTACGTGCTTATCGGCGAGGAAGGCCCCGACCACAATAAGCGCTTTGTTGTTGAGGTATGCCTTAACTCTCAGGTCATAGGCAAGGGCAAGGGCAAGAGCAAAAAGGAAGCCGAACAGCTTGCCGCAAAGGAAGCTTTAGAGCTTATGGGATATGAAGCACAGTAATATTTCCATATTCATCCCACATATCGGATGTCCCCATAAGTGTTCATTCTGCGACCAGAACACCATAAGCGGCGCTCAGCACCTCCCCGACGGCAATGAGGTCAGGGAGATATGCACACAGGCGCTCTCTGAGGTGAAGTCGCCGGAAGATACGGAGATAGCGTTTTTCGGCGGAAGCTTTACTGCTATACCACGTGATTATATGCTTGAACTCCTCGAAGCCGCCCATGAATTCGTGGGCGAGGGAAAATTCAAGGGCATACGCTGTTCTACCCGTCCCGACTGTATCAGCAATGAGGTACTGTCACTGTTGAAAACCTACGGTGTTACGGCGATAGAACTGGGAGCGCAGTCCATGAGCGACAAGGTGCTTGAAGCAAATGAGCGTGGACATACCGCAGATGATGTAGTCAATGCAAGCCGGCTTATCCGTCAGTACGGCTTTGAACTGGGCTTGCAGATGATGATAGGTCTTTACAAGAGCACAAAGGAAGACGAATTCGACACCATGAACAGGATACTGGCTATACATCCTGATACAGTGCGGATATATCCCGTAGTTGTGCTGAAAGGCACGAGGCTTGCAGAGCTTCTCGAAAGCGGAGAAATGCGCTGCCTGAGCCTTGATGATATTGTCGGGATCGCCGCAGTAATGCTTGAGGCATTTGAAGAAGATCAGATCAAAGTTATCAAATGCGGACTTCACGCATCAGAGTTTGTTGAAAAGGACATGGTGGGAGGTTACTATCATCCTGCATTCCGTGAGCTTTGCGAGAGCAGGATATATTTCCGCAATATAATGGAAGCACTGGAGAAAAAGTCGGATATTGCCGATGACAAGTACCATGCAGAAAACGAACTTTCAAAGTGTGTGGAAAAGCCGGTGACAGAGCATACCATAGCCGTTCATCCGTCATGCATGAGCAAGGCTGTGGGACATAAAAAGTCGAATTATCTTTATTGCCTGAGCAAAGGTATGGATATAAAGTTTGTAGGGGACGAAAGCGTCCCAAAGTATAAATGCGAACTGAGGAGGTGAGCGATTGTACCTTAAATCACTGGAAATACAGGGCTTTAAGTCATTCCCTGACAAGATCAGCCTTACTTTCGACAAGGGACTTACCGCAGTTGTAGGCCCTAACGGAAGCGGCAAGAGCAATATCGGCGACTCCGTCAGATGGGTTCTTGGTGAGCAGTCTACAAAGACTCTCCGAGGCAACAAAATGGAGGACGTTATCTTCTCGGGAACTGTAGCGAGAAAGCCTATGGGATTTGCCGCTGTTACGCTGAATATCGACAATTCAGACAAGACCATCCCCGATATGGATGACGAGGTTGCAGTAACAAGAAAGCTCTACCGCAGCGGCGAAAGCGAATACATGATAAACGGACGGTCATGCCGTCTTAAAGATATAAACGAGCTGTTCATGGATACGGGTCTGGGACGTGACGGATACTCCATCATCGGTCAGGGTCGTATCGCAGAGATAGTGGCTCAGAAAAGCAACGAGCGCCGTGATATTTTCGAGGAAGCGGCAGGTATCTCGAAATTCCGCTACAAGAAGCTGGAAGCCGAGCGAAAACTCACAGCCGCTCAGGAAAATCTCCTCAGGCTGACAGACATCCTCTCAGAGCTGGAAGGCCGTGTGGGGCCTCTGAAGCATCAGGCTGAAAAGGC
>JAFOMV010000263.1 GCA_017418765.1 Ruminococcus sp.
GGACGGTGTTACGCCGCCTGTGCATTTCTGATTTCTGCTTTCTGATATCTGATTACTGAAAAAGGTCGTGAAAATATGGAATTCAACATCGCATTGCTCAAAGGCGACGGAATAGGCCCCGAGATAGTGGAAAGCACTGTCAGGGTACTGGAAAAGACAGCTGAAAAGTTCGGACATAAATTCAACTTTACACCCTATCTCATCGGAGGCTGTGCCATCGACGCAACAGGTATACCTCTGCCGCAGGAGACCATCGACGGCTGTCTCGCTTCCGACAGTGTTCTTCTCGGCGCTGTGGGCGGTCCGAAATGGGATGACCAGCCCGGTAACAACCGCCCCGAAAAGGCTCTCCTCGGCATACGCTCGGCTCTGGGACTTTTCACAAATCTCCGCCCTGCACAGCTTTATCCCGCTCTCAGAAGCGCTTCTCCGCTGAAAGATGAGATTGTGGGCGACGGCTTCGATATCATGATAGTCCGTGAGCTGACAGGCGGTATCTACTTCGGAGACAGAGGCTACCGTGAGGGGAAATACGGTCAGGAGGCTTATGACACCGAAGCCTACAGCGTCACCGAGATAGAGCGCATCGGCAAGGTCGCTTTTGAGGCCGCCATGAAGCGAAACAAGAAGGTTTGCAGTATCGACAAGGCAAATGTTCTGGAATCTTCAAGACTGTGGCGAAAGACAATGCATGAACTGTCAGGGCAGTACCCCGAAGTCGAGTATTCCGATATGTTTGTAGATAATGCCGCTATGCAGCTGGTACGTGACCCGAAACAATTCGATGTCATCGTTACTTCAAATATGTTCGGCGATATCCTATCAGACGAGGCATCGCAGATAACAGGCTCCATCGGTATGCTTGCTTCCGCATCTCTCGGTGCAGGCACAAGAGGTATGTATGAGCCTATTCACGGCAGCGCTCCCGATATCGCAGGTCAGAACAAGGCTAACCCTATCGCTGCAATTCTTTCGGGTGCTATGATGCTGCGTTACTCATTCGGTCTCTCCGACGAGGCGGACGCAATTGAAAATGCGGTCAACAAGGTGCTTGATGCAGGTCACCGCACCGCTGACCTTATGGGTACTGCAAAAGGTACTCCTCTTACCTGCACAGAAATGACAGAAAGAATAATCGAGGTCTTATAAATGAACAGTGATCTGAAAGAGCTTAGTCTTGCCCTTGACTCATCAGCGGTTTTCGCTAATGTAGTAAAAAACGAAGTCATAGCTGAAATGAAAAAACTGCTCGAACTTATCGGCGAAGGCAGCGACAGTGATATCATAAGGCAGTATTCAGCCTTTACACGTGCTCTATACAGCCATACAGTTAATTTCAGCGAATACATTCTCAAAACCGTTTTTGAAGACGAAAACATCTTCATCGTCCGCAAAGGGCAGGGAAAACAGCTTGATGATATAATACTTGAAGCTGTCAAAAATGAACTTCTGACCTTTCAGAAGCTCTCAAGGATAACTCCCGATGATATAGCAGGATATATACATTACAGCGGCTTCCTGCCTAAATGGAAGACCTGCGAAATAGATTTCCTTGAAGAATACAAACAGCGCATTGGAACTATCTCACAGCGAGGCTACGGCAAATGGGCAAAGAGCGATATGTTCATCTTCCGTGACGGCAGTATCGTACCTGTAAGGTCACACGATACGCAAAAGCTTTCCGAGCTTTACGGATATGATATACAGCGCAATTCCATCATCAACAATACCCTTGCCCTCATCAACGGCAAGCCTGCGCTGAATGCCCTTCTCTATGGCGACGCAGGCACAGGAAAATCTTCAACTGTAAAAGCTATAGTCAACGAATACTCCGAAAGCGGACTTCGCCTTATCGAGATAACCAAGGAGCAGCTGCGGTACATTCCCGATATAGTGGAGGAAATAAGCGGCAATCCGCTGAAGTTCATCATCTTCATCGATGACCTCAGCTTTACAGCAGGCGAGGACAGCTTCGGCGCACTGAAAGCCACCCTTGAAGGCTCTGTTGCAGCAAATGCGGATAATATGGTCATCTATGCCACCAGTAACCGCCGCCATCTTATAAAGGAGACTTTCTCTGACCGTGAGGGCGACGATGTCCACCGCAACGACTCTTTACAGGAGACACTTTCACTGTCGGCACGTTTCGGACTGAGAGTGAACTTCAGCCGCCCCGACAAGGATTCATATGTTGCCATAGCCTGTGAGCTTGCAAAGAGCAAAGGCATAAACATGAGCGAAAAGGACATAGCTCTCAAAGCCGAGCAGTTCGCAATTTCATCAGGCAACGGACGCTCTCCACGTACAGCAAAGCAGTTCGTGGAACAGCTGCTTAGTGAATAGTTTTTAGTGCTCAGAGAACAGAAAGCAGAAAGCAGAGAACAGTTATTAGTGCTTAGTTTGTAGGGGACGGCGTCCTCGACGTCCCGTGCCTTACGCAAGAACTACCACAAAACAGAGTTCATCGTGGAACGGCGAGGGCTGTGGGCTGTCGGGGACGCCAGCCCCTACAAATTCGGATCCCTCCGCAAAGGGACACCACAATTACGCATTAAAAAGGTTCGGTCAATGCCGTCCCTTATAATAAGATATGGCTGAGACAATCAGCAGAAAAAGAGGTTTTTTATGCTTACTCTTGATAAAGTCTATCACGCAAGGTACATCTTAAAGCAGGTCATCAGGGAAACCGACGTAATACACGCACCCAAAATCAATCCCGAGGCGGATATCTATCTGAAGACCGAGAACTTGCAGATCACAGGCTCGTTCAAGGTCAGAGGCGCTTACTACCGTATGTCTCAGCTTTCGGATGAGGAAAAAGCCCGTGGAGTTATCGCTTGTTCAGCAGGCAACCACGCTCAGGGAGTGGCTCTCGCTGCCGCCAAAAACAGCATAAAGTCGCTGATATGTCTCCCCGACGGCGCTCCCATCTCAAAGGTAGAGGCTACCAAAAGCTACGGCGCAGAGGTGAATCTGGTCAAGGGCGTTTACGATGACGCTTATGCTGAGGCTCTCCGTCTGCGTGACGAAAAGGGCTACACCTTCATTCATCCATTCGACGACGAAAACGTCATTGCAGGTCAGGGAAC
>JAFOMV010000264.1 GCA_017418765.1 Ruminococcus sp.
CACTCGGAATGTACACGGCAGAGAATATCTTCGCCGTTGCCGATATCGCCCTTGACAAGAGCAACATGGTGTTCACCGTTGAGCTTGTTGACAAAACCTATAGCACGGAATTCACCGTACTTAGTAGGAAGCTTTGTGTCAGCCACTTTCTCCACCAGAGTATCATGTACCTTTCGGTAGTCCTTGAGAGCCTGTATGGTGATGAACTTCATGCCCCATTCCTTAGCTTTTTCCTGCAATTCAGCGGCTCTCATCATAGTGCCGTCGTCACGCATTATCTCACAGCAGAGACCACATTCTTTCAGCCCTGCGATACGCATAAGGTCAACAGTAGCTTCTGTGTGCCCCTCACGCTCCAGTACGCCGTTTTTCTTGGCGGTAAGCGGAAACATATGTCCCGGTCTGCGGAAGTCTTCGGGCTTTGCATTATCATCAACGCACATACGTGCTGTGAATCCACGCTCGGCTGCTGAGATACCTGTTGTAGTCTCAACATGGTCAATGGACACGGTAAACGCTGTGCTGTGGTTGTCGGTATTATAATCCACCATCTGCGGCAGATGAAGCTTGTCACAAAGACCTATACTCATAGGCATACAGATAAGACCCTTTGCATGAGCCGCCATGAAGTTGACATTTTCGGTAGTTGCAAACTGTGCGGCACATATCATGTCACCTTCATTTTCTCTGTCCTCATCATCGGTAACGAGTATTATCTCGCCGTTTCTGAGAGCCTCAGCTGCTTCTTCTATGGTGTTGTATTCAAACATTTTGTTCCTCCTTAAGCTGGATTATCATATCATATATCTCAGCGCAGTTTTTCTCCTGCATTGCCAGATTATCAAGGGTACGTCTTACATACAGCCTTTCAGCTGCTTCGACTGCCGCCCTGCTGCTTATACGGAAACAGTCTATCACAGCAGAATTGCCGCCGATATTAGCATGCTTGAGCTCATGATAGCTCGATAATACAAGCTGGAAAAACTCGATTTCTTCATGCGGCTCTTTTACACTGATACGCTGTGACCTGAAATACGGGTCTTCATCAAGAAGATGCACCGCACCGCACCATCTGTCATGAGAGCCGAAGTGCAGATCCTTGATATTGCTCATAACGATTGCTCCCATGCACATAGGACATGGTTCCATTGATGAATACATCACAACATCCCTTACCTGAAGTCCGTTTCGGCAGTCAAGCCTGTTAAGTGTGTTTGATTCTGCATGAGCAGTCATAGGATTAAGTGTAGTCTGATAACCGCTTCGGTTATGGTCTTTTACTATAAGTCTGCCGCTTTTATCAAAAATCGCTGCTCCTATAGGTACACAGTTATTTGAAAAAGCTGTCCATGCTTCTTCGAGTACAGTTCGCCATTGCTGAGAAAGATCATTCCACATAATATACACAACCTTCGTTAATTAAATAAATCCATTTTTTGCAAGTATTTCCATATTCAGACCGCTTGCCGGCTGAACCGGCGGTCTCATCAGCTTTTCTATATATTTTCCTATTATGTCATTTTCAAGATTGACTATATCACCTGTCTTTTTAGTGCCGAGTATCGTAACATCAGAAGTATGCGGTATAACAGAAACACTGAATGAGCTGTCTGTCAGCTTTGCTACTGTAAGGCTGATACCGTCTATCGCTATCGAACCTTTTTCAACGATATACCGCAATATTTCAGATTTTGCAGAAATAGTATACCACACAGCGATACCGTCATTTCTTATTTCAGAAATGATACCTGTACCGTCTATGTGTCCCGAAACAATATGCCCGCCGAAGCGTCCGTCTGCCGCCATAGCACGTTCAAGATTGACGGGACTGCCGTTTCTCAGGCTTCCGAGAGATGAACGGCTGAGTGTCTCATTCATCACGTCCGCCTGAAAAGTGGTGCTGTCAAAATGTGTGACAGTGAGACATACACCGTTTACAGCGATACTGTCGCCGAGGCGAACGTCCTCCAGCACCTTTTTCGCTTCTATACGTATGAAGGAATTACTGCCGCTGTGCTGAACAGCTTTGACAGTGCCGACTTCTTCGATTATACCTGTGAACATTACCTGTAAGCCACCCTTCCTTCTATTACAAAGTCATCGCCAATCTGTTGTATTCGGGTATTTTCGATGATATAGGCATCATCGGGAGCAAGCACTCCTATTCCCTCAACAGGTGATTTAGCATCCTTGCCGCCGAATATCTTTGGAGCGATGTAAGCTTTGACCTTTGTAATGATACCTGCCTCAAAGGCGGACGAGATAAGCCTGCCTCCGCCTTCCAGAAGGATACTGTCTATCTTCATTTCTTCACCGAGTATCACCATCAGCTTTTTCAGATCAACACGGCGGTTTTGTTCATCACCGCAGACAAGTATACGGCAGCCTGCTTCTTCATATGCAGTATCTTTACACTTATTTGCGGTAACTATTATAGTCGGAACTTCCTTGGCTGTCTTTACGATATTGCTGTCAAGAGGTATCCTCAGCTGTGAATCGCAGATTATACGTATGGGATCACGGCCGTTTTCAAGGCGGCATGTCAGCATGGGGTCATCGGCAAGGACTGTGCCGATGCCTGCCATGATAGCGGTGTGTCTCAGCCTTTCACGCTGAACGTCCAGTCTCGCTTCTTCACCTGTTATCCACTTTGACTTACCGGTGCGTGTGGCGATCTTGCCATCAAGGGTCATTGCGTACTTCACAGTAACAAAGGGACTTTTTTGGGTTATCCAGTGGAAGAATATCTCGTTTACAGCGTCACATTCCTCCCTGAGAACGTTTTCCACCACCTCTATGCCGTGTTCACGGAGTATCTTCACGCCCTTGCCTGCAACAAGAGGATTTGGGTCAGCCGAGCCGATGAACACACGCTTTATGCCGTGTTCAATAACAGCATCGGTGCATGGCGGCTGCTTTCCGTGATGACAG
>JAFOMV010000265.1 GCA_017418765.1 Ruminococcus sp.
ATATCCGCTCTGTGGCTGAAACAGGAGTTGATATCATATCTCTCGGCGCACTGACGCACAGCGTGAAGTGTTTCGATATATCCATGAAGATAAAGAAGTAATATTCAAGGGAGCATCTGATGCTCCCTTCGGTTTGCCCCAAAAGCCATATTTTATTGTAAAACAATGGGCTGTCGGGTGATTCCCCACAGTGTGGGGAAATGTCGCGCAGTGACAAAGGGGAAGGGCACGTGTTAAGTGCGCCAGCCTCTATCATTTTGCTATTCATCGTGAAGGATTTTGTAGGGGACGGCGTCCTCGACGTCCAAACTGATTTGCAGGGACGTCTGCCCTCGTCCGCCCGATAATATCATATTGTTCCCGACTTTTTCGGCAGACCGCAGGCAGCGTCAGACGCCCTCTTTTTTTATGCTCATTTTTTTGTCCTCAATTTCTTAAAATCAGTTGACATAAGCTCTCTGCGGATGTATAATTACTATGTATAATCCATATCAAAGGCGGAGGCTAATATGAAAAATTTCTTTAAATCAGCAGGCGTTTACTTTCGTGCCATGCCTCACTTCCTGCTGTTTGAATTGCTTTTCAAGCTGGTCATGGTCGCTGTAGGAGCGCCTGTACTTGCTTTTTTACTGAAATGGACCATGAAAATATCCGGGATAAAATACCTCTCGGATGAAAATGTCCTGTTTTTTCTGAAACATCCTGTTACGATATTAGTGCTGATAATGATACTTTTCTTTTCAGCATTTTTCTCATTTGTGGAGCTTTCGGCTCTGGCAGGCTGTTTTTCATGCTTTTTCAAAAAGGAAAAGGTCGGAGCTGCCGGCATGACGAAGATAGGCTTTGATGCTTTCAGGAAGGCTTTCAGAGGAATGGGCATATTAAACTTTATTGGATTTATGTTCTGCTCTGCGCTGGCACAGTTCACATTGTCGTCAGGAGTGTTCATGGCTCCTCTCATGCCGATATTAAGGAGAATATTCCGTTCCGTCAATGGCTGGACAGCAGTACTTGCGTATGTACTGATACAGCTTTTGTTCGTTATTATAATAGCCAGTTCGGCATACAGCCTTCACTATCTTGTGCTGACAAGGAACAAATTCCATGATTGCGTAAAAAAGAGCCGCAAACAGATAAGCGGACACAAGGCAAAGATGGTAGCGGCAATGCTGCTGTGGTCACTGCTCGTAGCTGTGATAATCGCTCTTATCACATTCGGAGCGAGCTTTATCATCATACTGATAATGAAAGGCTTCTCCGAGCATCATGCGGCATTCCGTTCGGCACTGAAGGTGCTGAAATATGCACTGAGCATATTCACGGCGGTATCCGCTTTCTTTTCTGCGCCTGCCGTAATGTGCTGGCTGACAGGCAGGTTTCTTGCGGATGTTGATGAGGAGATAACACTTCCCGACAGGGAGCAGAAGCAGGTATCATATAAAAGACGGGCTGCTGCTGCGGTATGCATTGCGGCTGTAAGCTTTTTTGCCAATTTCTCATATATACGTGAGCTTTACAAGGGCAATATATCACTTAATGTCGGCGTATTGACAAGAACTCAGGTGACAGCACACAGAGGCGCTTCAAAGGCTGCCCCTGAAAATACCATGCCTGCATTCGAGGCAGCTATCAAAAGCGGAGCTGATTATATCGAGCTGGATGTTCAGCTTACAAAAGACGGTGAGCTCGTAGTCATGCACGATGACGACATAAAGCGTACCACCGACGGAAAAGGCTCTATAAGCCAGATGACCTATGCTGAGACACAGAAATATTCCGCAGGAAGCTGGTTCGGCAAGGACGGAGAATTTGACGATGTAAAGATACCAAAGCTGTCAGAGGTGCTTGACTTTGTAGGCAAAGATATTATGCTGAATATCGAAATAAAAAGTCATGGCAGCGTCAAAGCTACAGCTGAAAAGGTAGCAGAGATAATAGAACAGTATGGTATAGAAGATTCGTGCTATGTTACTTCATTTTCCTATCAGGCATTAAAGAAAATAAAGGAGATAGACACGGATATAAAGACAGCGCTCATAGCGAATATCGCACCGTCTACAGTGTATTCACAGATGAAATATATCGATGCTATAAGCATGAATTATCTTTTTGTGAACCAGAGCGTAGTGAACTATGCTCATCACAGCGGCAAAAAGGTGTTTGTGTGGACGGTAGACCGTTCGGGAGAAATGAAAAAAATGATGGCTCTTGGGGTGGATAACATCATTACCAACCGTCCCGAAAAGGCGATAGAAGTTGTGGATTCAGACAGTGTAGGCGATACGGTGCTTACTGCGCTGGAATATGTGTTTGGCAATTGATATAAAGCAAAGTACATATAGGCTGTACATAAGAGCTCTTTGGCTTTATATCATAAGATAAAGGGGGATCTTTGGGGGGAATCACAGGCATTGCTGTATAGACTGACCTTATACTGCATTGTACGATCAAATATCGAAGGAGAAATGATATGAACGAAACAACTAAAGCACCAGCACCTGTTACACCATCAAAGCCTTATTATGCAGGTATCGATATAGTCAAGATACTTGCGGTATTCCTTGTAGTGTGCATACACTTCTACCTGTATACAGGCTTTTACTACACACCTATCAACAACAGCAGCTTTATAGTGCCGATAGCAGGCAGATGGATAGCATATACCTGCGTTCCGATCTTCATGATCGCTACAGGCTACCTTATGAAGAACAAGACCATTAGCAAGGATTACTACAAGGGTCTGATAAAGATAATAGTCATATATGTTGTTATAAGCATAATCTGTATCAAATTCAACAAGGAAAGATACGGCACAGAATTTGATGCATGGAAGATATTCAAGGGCTTTACCGAATATTCAAATGCGAATTACGCATGGTATGTGAACTACTACATCTCGATCTTCCTTGTCATTCCGTTTCTGAATCTTGCTTTTAACGGCCTGAAAACAAAGAAACAGAGACTTGTTCTCGTGGTTACGGTAACTGCCCTTACAGTTTTTGCAAGAAGCTTTTTCCTCGGATTTGAAAGAAACGAGCAGGCTAAGCTTTTCCCTGATTATCTTTCGGGAGTATGGCCGTTTGCAAATTACTACGCAGGCGCATTCATCAGGGAATATCCCATGAAGAAAAAAGTAAGAGGCAAGCTCATAACTGCTGTTATTATGATCGCCGATCTTATTTTCCTTACGTTAAGTACGTATCATCAGTCAATGGATGACATAGAAAACGATCAGCACGTTTTGTCATGGCATTTCAACGATTACAGCTCATACCCTGTGTTCATACTTGCGCTTTGCATATTCATACTTCTGTGTGACATCAAAACAGAAAACAAGACTGCAAAGAGGATACTCCGCACGATATCGGGAGCAACTTTTGCGACTTACCTGATATCCTATGTGTTTGACGGATACTTCTATGAGAGCCATCCCGGAATATTCGGCTTTAAGGATGTTGTGGGATTCAATGCCAAGTATCCGGATGTTCCTGAAAGATTCAGCCACTGGCATACAGAGGTGCTCAGACACTTCATCCCGTCGCTCATATGCGGAATTGCTATACACGGTCTGTATGACCTTGGAGAGACCCTTGTGAAGAAGGCATTTTCCCGCAAAGCAGAGCCTTCTGCTGAAGCTGTCGTGGAAGCCGCCGCAGAAGCAGAAAAAAAGGCTGAAACAGCAGAAGAAAATAAAGAATAACTTTTAATCTGTTAATAAAAAATTTACAATTGCAATTTATTCCAATCGCTTGATTTATATATTATATTGTGATATAATAGTTTACGTTGAGTGCGCTGAATGCGTGCTGACTGCAATTAAGATATGCGTTGAAACGGAAGGTTGCTGGCGGTTTGTCAGGTAATTTCCGTGGAGTATGTCCGATTTTAAACCGGGCGATTGGAATAGCGAACACAGTTTGTGCTTTATCCTCACGCAGCTTGCGTATGCGTGGACTATGCTCTTTTTGTGCTCATATGCTGTCGATCACTCGGAAAACATAACCGTTTTTCGAGCTTTTTTTATCAGATACAGCATGAAACACACGGATGCGTGTGATATTCCAGTTTGCGTCCCCGTCAAAATTTACAAGGAGGCGAAAACAATGGCAGTCAATGAAAAAATCAGATTCAAGATCAAGGGTTACGATCACGCTACTGTTGATATCGCAGCAGCTAAGATCGTTGAGGCAGCTAAGAGAAGCGGTGCAAGAGTTTCAGGACCTATCCCGCTCCCTACTGACAAGGAAGTTGTTACTATCCTTCGTGCAGTTCATAAGTACAAGGACAGCCGTGAGCAGTTCGAGATGAGAACTCACAAGAGACTTGTAGACGTTATCCGTCCTACAGACAAGACAACTGCTGCTCTTGATAAGCTTGAGATCCCTGCAGGCGTTGACGTTGTAATGGAAGTTAAGTAATTCCCTTACACTCAATAAAATGCAAACCACCGCTTCGGGAAGCGGAATGACGGTGATCCGTCGGTCAAGTCGATGTAATATCGACCAATAACCTAACAGGAGGAAATGCGATATGCAGAAAGGTATTATCGGTAAGAAGATCGGTATGACACAGATCTTCGACGAAGCAGGAAAAGTTGTTCCTGTAACAGTTGTAGAAGCCGGCCCCTGCGTTGTAGTTCAGAAGAAGACCGTTGAAAACGACGGCTACGCTGCACTTCAGCTCGGTTACGGCGACGTTAAGGTTCAGAGAATGAACAAGCCAATGAAGGGCCATTTTGATAAGGCTGACGTGGCTTGCAAGAAGACTCTCAAGGAATTCAGACTTGAGGACTGTGATGCACTTAACGTAGGCGACATCGTAAAGGCTGATACATTTGCAGTTGGCGACGCTATCGACGTTGTCGGCACAAGCAAGGGTAAGGGCTACGCAGGTCCTATCAAGCGCCACAATCAGCACAGACTTAAGGAAACTCACGGTACTGGCCCTGTTCACAGACAGGCAGGTTCAATGGGTGCTTGCTCATCCCCTTCAAGAATCTACAAGGGTAAGGGCATGGCTGGCCATATGGGCGCAGAGCAGGTAACTGTTCAGAATCTCGAAATCGTTAAAATCGACGTTGAAAACAATCTCATCGCTATCAAGGGCGCAATTCCTGGTCCTAAGGGCGGTATCGTTTATATCGTTGACAGCGTTAAGGCTTAAGGAAGGAGGAAGCGTATATGTCTACAATTTCAGTATTTGATATGACAGGTAAGCAGGTTTCCGAAACAGAGCTTAACGACGAAGTATTCGGAATCACTCCCAACGAAGGCGTTATGCACGCTGCAGTTGTTAATTACCTCGCAAACCAGAGACAGGGTACACAGTCCACTCTTACAAGAACAGAAGTAAGCGGCGGCGGCAGAAAGCCCTGGAGACAGAAGGGTACAGGTCACGCAAGACAGGGTTCAACCCGTGCTCCACAGTGGGTACACGGCGGAATCGCTCTTGGTCCTAAGCCCAGAGATTATAGATATGCCCTGAACAAGAAGGTAAAGAGACTTGCAATGAAGTCTGCGCTTTCTACTAAGGTCATCGACAACAACATGATCGTTCTTGACGCTCTCACACTTGAAAGCTACAAGACAAAGCCTGTTGTTGAAATGCTCAAGGCTCTCGGCGTTGAGGGCAAGGCTCTCATCGTTACAGCAGAGGCTGATGCAAAGGTTATCAAGAGCGCAGCTAACATCCCCGGTGTTAAGACTGCTGCTGTAAATACACTGAATGTATACGATATTCTCAACTACGATAAGTTCATCGTTGTTAAGAATGCAGTAGGAAAGATCGAGGAGGTGTACGCATAATGAAAGCACCACAGGATATCATTCTGAAGCCCGTTATCACAGAGAGATCTATGGACGATCTTCAGGCAGGAAAGTACACCTTTAAGGTTGCTAAGGACGCTAACAAGTCCGAAATAAAGAAGGCTGTAGAGCAGCTCTTCGGCGTTGAAGTTGCTAAGGTAAACACACTCAACGTTAATGGCCGTAACAAGAGAGTTGGCAGATTCTTCGGTAAGACTGCTGACTGGAAAAAGGCTATCATCACTCTTACAGAGGGTTCAAAGACTATCGAATTCTTCGAGGGTATGGTTTGATCGGCTGAAAATTGAGCCGACACTTATGGGAGTAATGCTCCCGACAATAATGCATTAAAGGAGAAAAGTTAAAATGGCTATAAAGACTTATAAGCCTACGACACCTTCGAGACGTCAGATGACTGTAACTGACTACTCGGTTCTGTCAAAGGTTGAGCCGGAGAAGAGCCTTCTCGAACCCATGAAGAAGAAGTCGGGAAGAAACAGCTACGGCCGTATAACAGTTCGCCACAGAGGCGGCGGAAACAGAAGAAAGTACCGTATCATCGACTTCAAGAGAGACAAGGACAACATGATCGCAGTTGTCAAGACTCTTGAGTACGATCCGAACAGATCAGCTTTCATCGCTCTCGTTGAGTACGAGGACGGCGAAAAGAGATACATCCTTGCTCCTAACGGACTCAAGGTAGGCGACAAGATCGAGTCAGGTCCTGAGGCTGATATCAAGCCCGGCAACGCTCTCAAGCTCGCTGACATCCCTGTTGGTACTTTCATCCACGCTATCGAGCTTTATCCCGGTAAGGGCGCTCAGCTCGTAAGAAGCGCAGGCAACCAGGCTCAGCTTATGGGTAAGGAAGACAAGTATGCACTCGTTAGACTTCCTTCAGGCGAAATGAGAAAGGTTCCGATCAACGCTAAGGCTGCTATCGGACAGGTTTCAAATATCGATCACGAGAACGTTAACTATGGTAAGGCAGGCCGTGTAAGAAACATGGGCTGGAGACCTACTGTTCGTGGTTCTGTCATGAACCCA
>JAFOMV010000266.1 GCA_017418765.1 Ruminococcus sp.
CGGCGGAGTTTACACTCAGCTTTATCAGACTCAGTTCAGCAAAGCGGCATCAACTGCTGAAAAATTTGAATACACAGACGGCGAGGAATGAAAGCTTACTATAACACAACGATCAGCATTGAAAAGTGAATAGATAGAGCACCCCCACATCACTGGTGATTCAGTGGTGCGGGGCTGCTTTTAATTTTATCTCAAATATAACAATTACTTTCAAGTAACACTTTGCGTACTATTTCTTTTGAGATATTAATAACTGCTTAAGCATAACAATGTCAAATATATCAAGCTTGTTATCCTCGCACATATTATTTATGAGAAGTTCTGCAAAGCAGTACCGCTGCACAGGCAGGAGAAGGACTTTAAATCTAAAGGTATCCCATTGCTGAAAGCAACCACGTCAAACTGGGTATGCTATGCTGCTGAGAAGTGGTGTGCTCCAATAGTGCAGAATATGAAAGAAAAGCTGTTATCAGAGATGTTCCAATAGACAACAACAGAGCTGAAAACGCTATCAGACCATTCACCGTAGGCCGTAAGAACTGGCTCTTCAATAATACTGAGCGTGGTGCAAAATGCAGCGCACTTTTGTATTCGATAATTTCAACAGCACAGGCTAACGGTATGGATGTTGAAAAGTATCTGACCGACATGTTCTCAAATCCGGCAGGTGCGATACTTCTACCATTGAATTATTGATAAAGCTTACCCTCGCCACTGGCGAGGGTAATTTTGTATCCTATGGGACACGGTTTATTTGACGCTTACTTTTCCTTTGCTTTTCTTTCTCTTTTCTATAGGAGCTTCCTTGCCGCCCATATCCTCAAATATCGGTTCTTCGCCGTCATCGTCGCTTTCGGTGAGATATTCGGGATTCACCATGCCTTTATCTGTATAATAAGGGTCTATGATATACTTCTGTATCATCGGGTAACAGATGAATGTTACAACGAATCCGAGAAATGCAGCAGGGAATATAGGCAGAAGCAGTGTGAATAAAGGGAAAGCTTTTAACAGCAGTACTGCCATAAATGACATAACAGCAATAAATACGGCTGCAACGGTAAGGTTGCGCTTAGGTGACGAAATAGAGAGAGTAAACGAGTTTTTCAGCAGATCCTTCAAAGGCAGATCAGTTGCCGTCAGCATGAGGAAAATATAGAAGTTCATCATGAATACGATCAGGAATATGCTGAATGTTAAGACCATAGGCAGGTAGAATAGCTTGGAATACTGCATAGCAAGTACAGGATATACATTTGATGAGGCATAGGCAGAGAGGAGTATAAGACAATCCAGAGCACCTATGATAGCTGCTTTTTTGAAATTTTTCCTTACTCCTACAAAGAAATCTCTTGAAATAAAAGAATGTTTCTCAATGAAGAAAAGTCTCAGAACTCTCATCATACCTGCTGTTGCAGGCCCTATGATCACTGCAAACACAACTGCAAGAAGCAGTGTCAGAATGAGCTGCACAGTATGATCTGATAAATAATACAGAACCGGGATCATGAGAAATAAAGGAATAAATGCAAGAAAATAATGAATATTGAGCCACATAAGGCTCCAGAATTTACGGCCGAAAAGATCAAAGAAACGTGCAGCTCCTTTTTTCTTAGGTTCATTTTTAGAAATGCCCGGACCGGCATCGTCATAATTTTTAAAAAACAGGCCCAAAATATGCTCCTCCAATATTGTTATCTATGCCGTTCTTTTACTATTTTACAGCATTGTACACGTAATTCAGAATGGTACAGCCTGCTGCGGTCAACAGCGATATCACAGATAAGACCATGAATCTGATACAGTACATTTTAAAAGAACGGACGCCGTTTTCGTATGTATCGCCTTGAACCATGCACTTTATCAGCCCGCATGAAGAACGCATAGATTCCCTTGCAGCAGCGGCGGCTATGATGAGAGCTGCGGCTGCTTCGGGCAGAACTGCAAACACAACTTCAGGGAAAGCTGATATCCCTGATACATAATACAGATATGATACGGAGACTCCTGCACCAATTCCTCTGAAAAGCAAAAGACACAGCGATACAGGATGTCCTATCGCAGAAGTTCCCGTAATAAAAAAAGCGGACAGAAATAATATATAGCCTGTAAATATATGTAATATTGCTTCACTCAGCGGCGTACCGCTGCTTACAGGCATAAGATACTGATGAAGCCATACTGACGGAGCCTGTCCGCCGTTTAAGGCAGTAAATACTGCTCCTGCTGCGATACCTGCCGCAGCGGTAAGCATCAGCAGCATTATTCCTGTTCCGGTGTGTTGTTTTTCGTTTATGCTGTTTATGCGAGCCATGCATATCATCCTCCTTGATAAATGATATGCACTTAACATTGGGACAAGAACTTATTTTGAAAGCTCGTATGCTCTTTTCGTGCAGCTTTCACAGCAGTTCTTGACTGTATCTGTAAGCTTGCCCTCATAAAGGCGGTCAAGTCCTGCAAGAGTAGTGCCTCCGGGGGATGATACCATTTTTATGAGCTCATCGATGCTGTAGCCTGAATCTGTCATCATTTTTGCAGAGCCGATAAGACTCTGTGCAAAAAGCTCCATAGCGGCTTTGCTGTCTATGCCTACAGAATCAGCATAATCTATAAATCCCTTTGCGAAAAGATATATGAACGCAGGACTGCTGCCGTTTACAGCGATTATCTCCTTCATCTTATCCTTTGATATGACAGCGGCTTTTCCGCAAAGGCGGAAGATACTGAGAACGATATCGAATTCCTCATCAGTTACGGCATCGTTATGTGATAATGCTGAAGCGCCCTCTCCTAAGAGAAGCGGTGTATTAGGCATTACGAGTATTATCTTTGCACCGTTAATAGTCTTTCTTTCGATGAATTCGTCAGTTATACCTGCGGCGATGGATACAAAAACGGTATCCTGCTTTGTGAAAGGTGCAACAGTTTCGAGCACACCTTCTATTATCTGAGGCTTGACAGCGAGAAATACGAATTTACAGTTATCCATTACTTCCTGTTCGCTGCGGCAGGGAGTAACTCCGAATTCAGCAAGTGAAGCGAGTTTACTGCTGTCGGGATCAAAAGCAAATATCTTGACCGATGCAGCAAGACTGCTTGAAGCTATGCCCTTCATTATAGCAGAACCCATATTGCCTGCACCTATAAAACCTATATTATTCATTGCGATTCTCCTTATAATTATATTATTACTATATTATACTACAAGTTTATGAAAAAATCAAGTATAAAGTAA
>JAFOMV010000041.1 GCA_017418765.1 Ruminococcus sp.
ATACAATAGCCGTAAAGCGCACCGTAAGGGGCGTGTCGGCGGACGTAGGAAACCGGCGCCGTGCGCCGCCGCACCGGATGTGCGTGCATAGCAGTGTAAGTTAGTGTAAAGTAAGCGCGTTTTACCGCGCGTGAACGTAATCGACAGCGGAGGCACTCCGCCGCACCGGATGTGCGTGCATAGCAGTACAAGTTAATATAAAGTAAGCGCGCTTTACCGCGCGAAAACGTAATCGACAGCGGAGGCACTCCGCCGCCGGCAAGCTGCCGGTGCGGAAAAGCTTGATAGAAAAAAGAACTTACGAATTATTACATCACGACTGCCATATCGCAGTACTTCCGCAGGGAAGTGTAAGCCCCGATGCCGTAACATGCAGCCCTATCTCCGAGCTTGAAACACTTCCTCCGAATTTGCTTTTAAGCATTACCCCCAGAAGATATTCCATTACGGACGGTGAAAGTCCTGTCGTGTATGAATTGAGTATGAAGAAAACAGGCTCATCCGAAAGTATGCCCGAACAAAGCTCCACAAGTGAGAAAAGCTGTTCCTCAAGCTTCCATACCTCACCGCCCGGACCTCTGCCGTATGACGGCGGATCCATTATTATCCCGTCATACTTATTTCCTCTCCTCTGCTCACGCTGTACGAATTTTACACAATCATCTACCAGCCAGCGCACAGGCTTATCAGCAAGGCCGCTAAGCTCTGCATTTTCCTTTGCCCACTGTACCATACCCTTTGATGCGTCAACATGACATACGGATGCGCCTGCATTAAGACACGCAAGTGTCGCCGCGCCCGTATATGCAAACATATTCAGCACCTTTACAGGTCTTTTTGCATTCATTATCTTTTCGGCTGCAAAGTCCCAGTTTACAGCCTGCTCCGGAAAAACGCCCGTATGCTTGAATCCCATCGGCTTTATCCCGAAGGTAAGGTCTTTATACTTTATATTCCACTGCTTTGGCATGTTCTTGTAGAACTGCCATGCTCCGCCGCCGCTTGATGAGCGGTGATATCGCGCATGAGCCTGCTTCCACAGCGGGTCTTTCTTTGGTGTTTTCCATATTATCTGAGGGTCGGGGCGTATAAGCACGATATCTCCCCAACGCTCAAGGCGTTCTCCGTTTGAGCAGTCTATAAGCTCGTAGTCCTTCCATTGTGCTTCACGCATTTCAGCCCCTCCGTTTTTTTAAAATAAATACATTGTGCAGAGCAGCTTGTTTTCTGCTCTGCACAGCCCTTCGGATAATCACTTTTTAACTTCGAGTATAGCGCCTCTGTTACCCGATGTAACGAGTGAAGCATATCTTGCAAGATAGCCTGTTGTTATTTTAGGCTCTCTCGGCTTCCACTCTGCACGTCTTGCAGCAAACTCATCGTCTGTAAGTCTTACGTTTATAGTGTTTGCATTGATATCTATATCTATGATATCACCGTCTTTTATAAGCGCTATAGGTCCGCCTACAGCAGCTTCCGGTGAAACATGTCCGATAGATGCGCCTCTTGTTGCGCCTGAGAAACGTCCGTCAGTTATAAGCGCGACCGTACCGCCCTGACCTCTGCCCATTATAGCAGACGTCGGATTGAGCATTTCTCTCATACCGGGGCCGCCCTTTGGACCTTCATAGCGGATAACAACAACATCGCCGTCATTTATCTTTCCGCCGTTGATAGCCTCCATAGCGTCCTCTTCGCAGTCAAATACTCTTGCAGGACCTGAATGCTTGAGCATTTCGGGAGCAACAGCAGAACGCTTTACAACGCATGAATCAGGTGCGAGATTACCTCTGAGAACAGCTATGCCGCCTGTCTGGCTGTACGGATTATCCGCTGTTCTGATTATATCGGTATTCTTGTTTACACAGCCTGCTATATTTTCGGCTACAGTCTTGCCCGTTACTGTGATAAGGTCTGTTTTGAGAAGTCCCAGCTTGTTTATCTCATTCATTACGGCATATACGCCGCCTGCTTCGTTGAGGTCTTCCATATATGTTCTGCCTGCCGGAGCAAGATGACAAAGGTTAGGTGTATGGGAGCTTATCTCGTTTGCTATGTCAAGGTTCAGCTCTATTCCGCACTCATGTGCGATAGCCGGAAGATGAAGCATGCTGTTGGTGCTGCATCCCAGAGCCATATCCATTGTAAGAGCATTTCTGAATGCGTCCTCTGTCATTATGTCACGGGGTCTGATATTCTTTTCAAGAAGCTCCATTATCTTCATGCCTGCATGCTTTGCAAGCTGTATTCTTTCGGAATATACTGCCGGGATAGTGCCGTTGCCCTTGAGAGCCATGCCAAGCACCTCTGTAAGACAGTTCATAGAGTTAGCCGTGTACATACCTGAGCATGAGCCGCATGTTGGACATACCTTGTTTTCATACTCATTGAGTTCATCATGCGATATCTTACCCGAATTGTATGAGCCTACAGCCTCGAACATGCTTGAAAGGCTTGTCTTTTTGCCGCCTACTCTGCCGGCGAGCATAGGACCGCCGCTTACGAATATAGTCGGTATATTAAGTCTTGCCGCAGCCATGAGCAGACCGGGAACATTCTTATCGCAGTTAGGCACCATTACAAGAGCGTCAAAAGCATGAGCTATTGCCATAGCCTCAGTAGAATCGGCTATAAGGTCACGGGTAACAAGAGAATATTTCATACCCTGATGTCCCATAGCGATACCGTCACAAACAGCTATTGCAGGAAAAACAACAGGATTTCCGCCTGCAAGGGCAACACCTGTCTTTACGGCGTTAACTATCTTATCGATATTCATATGACCGGGAACTATCTCATTATATGAGCTTACTATTCCTATCATAGGCTTTGATATTTCCTCGTCAGTCATACCGAGAGCGCGGAGAAGGCAGCGCTGAGGCGCGGTATTAACGCCTTTGGTTATTGAATCACTATTTTTCACTTTGTTTCATCCCCTAAAATTCTTGATATTTACAATTTTACTCCATATCCTCCAAAAAGTCAATATAAGTAGTTAAAGCTCCCAGGGCAACAGCATTTACTTTTTTAGAAAGCAATGGTAAAATAAAAGAATGAGAATAGAAGAATTAAAAGCGGAAATAAAAAATATCAGCGAGCCAAGGAGAACAAGTCACGGAAACATTCGCCATAAGCTTGAAGATATAATAATCATTGGATTGTGTACCATATTGTGCGGAGGGGAAGATTATACCGATATGGAGGAATTCGGTATAAATCGCAAAGAATATCTTGCGAAATTTCTTGATCTTCCGAATGGAATACCTGACAGTGATACATTCAGACGGGTATTTGAAAGAATTGATCCGTCTGAACTATCGTCATGCCTGATCAACTGGTTGTCAGTTACCAGAGGGAGAAGGGAAACAGTAGCAATAGACGGAAAAACTATTTGCGGGAGCGGAAATGAAAAACACAAAGCATACCATGTTATCAGTGCATTTGTAGCCGAAACGCAAATCACACTTGGCGAAATAACCGTAGAAGAAAAGTCAAATGAGATTATTGCAGTTCCTGAACTGCTTGAACTGATAGATGTTGACGATTGTATCGTAACAGCAGATGCAATGAGCTGCCAAAAGAAGATAGTAGAAAAGATCATTAAAAAGGGTGCAGACTACACTATAGGATTAAAGCAAAATCAACCGACATTATATCAGGATACAAAAGATTACTTTGATTCATTTAAAAAAGACATTCCCTTGAAAGTTACACTGGATAAAGGTCATGGCAGAATAGAAAAACGAGAATACAGGCTATTGACCGATATAGATTGGCTGAATCAGAAATCCGATTGGTGTGGATTAAAAGCACTTGGTATGGTGAAATCTACAGTAACAGAGAAGTCAGAAACTCGTGTATTCATCAGATATTTTATTACTTCATTAACGGATCTGGATGAGTTTGCCGATTCAGTCAGAAAGCATTGGTCTATCGAAAACCAACTTCATTGGTGTCTGGATGTTATATTTCGGGAGGATGCTTCCAGAACAAAAAAGGACAATTCTCCGTTGAATCTTAATGTGTTGCGTAAATTTGCATTAAAACTCGCTTCTCAAGCTCAATATGGTAGGTTAAGCAAGAAACGAATTATGTTTATGGCTGCTCTCAATCCGGATTTCTTTTTGAAGATACTTTTTGAGCCTTTAAAGTAAATGCTGTTGCCCTG
>JAFOMV010000267.1 GCA_017418765.1 Ruminococcus sp.
CAGTAAAATCCTTAACAAGCTGTCCCTTCATCACACTTCTCTCCTTTCCGCCCATTTGAAGCTCATAGGCACAAGGAATAAACTTACAGCAAAATAGAGCAAAGTTACTATTGCAGGCAGGGCGATATGTAATCCTGCATTGTCTCTGGTAACATTCAGTGCCCATATGAGATAAGTGATCACCATAGGAAGGAGAACAATAACTCTCACACCGATACCCTTTTTTCCTGCGCCAAACTTCATGAACATACTTATACTGTTGAAGCTGAGACTCAGCGCTCCTGCCAGTGAAAGAATATAGATCTCTGCAAGAAGGAGCATCGCATCGGAAGTCAAAGGCTCTGTTCTGAGAATAAGGCCAATAATAATGCCTGCTGTGTGTATACCTGCAAATATTCCTGTCAACTGTAAAGCAAGAATGTACTTTTCCTTGACGTATTCCCCTCTTGTTACAGGCTGAGTGAAAACATTTGCGAGGAAT
The DNA here is from genome assembly GCA_017418765.1 of Ruminococcus sp. The sequence continues at coordinate 482 of JAFOMV010000267.1, forward strand.
CCGCTTTTTTCATCATCATTGAAAGTCTGATTTATCAGTGACTGTACAAGGTCACTAATGTATATGATGTGACCGCAAGTCTGCTCACATCCCTGACACACGTATCACGCTGAGACAATAATATCATTCCGCCATTCATCACGGAAAAAGCGATATCAAGCAGTAAAAATATGAAAAATAAATCCCTTAATAGTATATGGTCTTTTTTCAGAAGCCCTTTCATGACCTCTCCCCCTTTATGTACATCAGCATTATCTCATCAATTGTAGGTCTTTCCAGCTCGCACGAACTATACTTGCTTTCCAGTTTTTTGCCTGTGGGAAGCAGTACCTCATACTGATAATCATGCTTGCGCCATACAGCGCCTTCCTCCTCTTTAAGCTCCGCAAAATCGCTCTCTCCGCATTTTACTATTCGGTAATCATAAAGGAGCTCGTCCTTTGGCTTTGAAAGAAGTACCCTGCCCTCATGGATGAATGTGATATAATCAGCTATTTTTTCAAGGTCTGTTGTGATATGTGATGATATGAGTATGCTGTGTGTCTCATCCTGCATGAAGTCAAGGAAGATGTCAAGCAGTTCATCTCTTGCAACAGGGTCAAGTCCTGCTGTGGGCTCATCAAGGATGAGAAGCTTTGCCTTATGCGAAAGGGCAATAGCGATACCCAGTTTCATTTTCATTCCCTTTGACATTATCTTTATCTTTGATCTTTCATTGAGCTTGAATACTTCAAGATAGTTTCTGAACGCTTTTTCGTCCCAGTTTTTATAGGTGTATTTGTTTATCTTTGAGATATCATTAGGGTTGAGATTCTCATTGTAATGCAGAGTATCGAATACAACTCCCACATCCTCACGTATCTCTTTAGCATTGCGGTCATGCTTCTTGCCGTAGATATCAACTTCGCCGCCATCCTTGTTGATAAGGTCAAGAATAGCCTTTATCAGCGTACTTTTACCTGCGCCGTTCTCGCCTATAAGTCCCATGATAGCTCCCTGCGGAACAGAAAAACTTACATTGTCAAGTGTGAATCTGTTGTATTTCTTTGTAACATTTTTGATATTAAGTGCTTCCATTATTCATTCTCCTCATAAAACATAGTTAAAAGTTCGATAAGCTTTGAAAGAGTTATACCGCTTGTTTTAGCAATATCAGCCGCTTCCATAAGATGTTCTTCCGCCTGTCTCTGACGCTCCTCCTGGTAAAACTCCGTACCGCCCGTAGAAATAAAGCTTCCCCTGCCGACAGTAGTCTCAACAAAGCCGTCACGCTGAAGATCCTCATAGGCTCGCTGTACGGTTATTACGCTGATATGGAGCGATTTGGCAAGACCTCGCATGGATGGGATGGGATCGCCCTGCTGTAATTCTCCGCTCATTACTTTAGCCTTGATCTGAGAAGATATCTGCTCATAGATAGGCTGATTTGTCTTTGAACTGATTATTATCTCCAAAATAATTCACCTCTTTAATAATTTCCTGAAGTGCAGCTTAATGTCGATGAGTGTACTCGTTCGACAAGCACATTATAGCACGTTATATATACATTGTCAAGTACTTTTCACAAAATTATTGCATGAAATGCTTTTTTATGCTATAATTACCCTGTTATTGCTCCTCCAATTAATTCTTGAATATTTTATGCAAAGTAATGACGCAGAATCTCTTAGTCAGAATAAGCAGAAAAAATAAGGCAGCACCGCACAAAGATTTAGCTGGCAGAGCAGTATTTACATGATAAGAAAGGCTTGGATATAATGATCAGCTACATACATGAACCTACTGACCTTCAGTGCGGTCAGGCTGTACTTGCTATGGTCCTTAACAAAACCGCAGAGGAGATCGTTGATTTTCTCGGAAACGAGCGTGAGACCACATTAAAAGAAATGAAAGACACCTTGCGTCATTTCGGAGTTTATGTCTCCGATAACAGGATACCTGTACAGAAAAAGGAACAGCTTCCGCCTCTCTGTATGCTAAGCCTTGAAACTCCACGCTGCTGGCACTGGTCGCTTTACTGTGACGGGATTTTCTATGACCCTGAGCACGGAGTTATGAACGATTTTCCGGAATCGTCAAGACGATATTATTGGGAACTGAGAAAGTAAAATTTCCACATTATTTTTAGTATATTCTTACCAAAAGTAGCTAACACGCTGATTTTTTCCTCTTTGTCGGAATTTGCTTGAAATACCGATTTAATAGTAGTATAATAAAAATCGTTGTTTGCAAATTTTAATGAAAATGAGGTCATGTCTATGTCAGCTCAGGCGCAGAAACCCACAGAAGAAAAGCTGAAACCAAAGCTTTTCTCCGTCATCAAGAATTACTCAAAAGAACAGTTCATCAAGGACATTATATCAGGCATCATAGTCGCTATCATTGCGCTTCCGCTCTCTATCGCCCTTGCACTTGCTTCGGGAGTCGGCCCTGAACAGGGTCTGTATACCGCTATCGTTGCAGGATTTATCGTATCATTTCTCGGAGGAAGCCGTGTGCAGATAGCAGGCCCGACTGCGGCATTTGCTACGATCGTCGCAGGTATCGTAGCTTCCGAAGGTATGGACGGTCTTATCATATCAACGATTATGGCAGGCATAATCATGCTTATCATGGGATTCTGCCGCTTTGGCGTGCTTATCAAGTACATCCCCGGCACTATCACCAGCGGATTTACATTCGGCATCGCTGTGACTATACTTCTCGGACAGATAAAGGACTTCCTCGGACTTACTTTTCAACATTCCCCCATTGAGACAGTTGACAAAGTAAAGGAGATATTCCTCAGTCTTGACACTATAAATCCACAGGCACTTCTGATAGGCGTTATCTCACTTGCGATCCTTATATTCTGGCCTAAGAAGCTGGAAAAGATACCTGCTTCACTTATCGCCGTTATAGTTGGTTCAGTGCTTGTCGGCGCCTTACATATGAACGTTAACACTATCGGCTCGCTTTATACTGTATCAAAAGCACCTCCGCACCTCACCATCCCTGATGTAACATTTGAAAGAGTCAAAGCACTCGTCCCTAATGCATTCACTATCGCTATCCTTGCTGCTATCGAATCTCTGCTCTCATGCGTTGTAGCAGACGGTATGATAGGTTCAAAGCATCGTTCAAATATGGAGCTCATCGCTCAGGGTGCTGCTAATATCGGTTCAGCGCTTTTCGGCGGCATCCCTGCTACGGGTGCTATCGCACGTACAGCAGCAAACGTCAAGAACGGCGGACGTACTCCAGTTGCAGGTATGGTACACTCTATCGTAGTACTTATAATCCTCTGCCTCCTCATGGACAAAGCTTCTCTTATCCCTATGCCTACTATTGCAGCTATCCTTTTTGTAGTTGCATATAATATGTGCGGATGGAGAAATATCCGCAACACTCTGAAAACTGCTCCTAAGAGCGATATCGCAGTTCTTTTCGTTACTCTGGTCTTCACGGTAATTTTTGACCTTGTTGTGGCTATCGGTGTTGGTATGGTGATGGCATCACTGCTCTTTATGAAAAGAATGGCTGATGTTACTGAGGCTCACGCATGGGTGGATATCGATGATGAAGATACTGACCCTGATAACATCCTCCTCAAGAAGATACCGCATAATACTCGTGTTTACGAGATAAACGGCCCAATGTTCTTTGCGGCGTCCGACAAGTTCAGATATATGCTTTCTGATAAGAATATCGATGTCCTCTGCATCCGTATGAGAAATGTTCCTGCTATTGACGCTTCGGGTGTTGAAGCTCTTATGGGTATCGTAAGGCGCTGCGAAAGACACGGGGTAAAGGTCATCTTCTCACACGTAAATGAACAGCCTATGCACGCTATGGAAAAGGCAGGCTTCATCGAAC
>JAFOMV010000268.1 GCA_017418765.1 Ruminococcus sp.
CAGAGAAAACTGCATGAGCGACTATGATGAAGGACTTAAAGTTTTCCTCGATGAACAGGAAAAGTATAATCTTGCTGAGCTTTCCCCTGTACCGCTGCATATAGCTTACGGCATGGCTGAATATGACCTTGCCGACGGTGATCCGGAAAATGCAGAGCGCCTTGCCGACAGCAGGATGTATATAAAAAAGAAGCAGATGAAAGAAGAACTCGCTTCAGTTTAAGGCAATACCGCACAAAGCCCACCTGACGGCTTTGTGCGGTGTTGTTTTAACTTTAATAAGTATCTATTCAGAGTTGAATCTTGACCTATGCCTACGGATATGGTATACTATCTGTGAGGTGTTGATATGAGTAACAAGATCACTTCCGCACAGCTTCATAAACTCAGTGCGGACAGCTATACTATTATAGACATACGTGACAGAACTGCCTTTGAATACGGACATATGGACGGTGCGGTGAATATCCCTCAGAATGATATCCTCTCCGCTGAACTGCCCAAGGACAAAAAGCTGATAATCTGCTGTAAAAGCGGCATCATAAGCGGTGAGACAGCCGATCAGCTTTGCGATATGGGGTACGATGCATATGATCTTGAAGGCGGCTATGTGGAATGGCTGCGTGAAAAAATGGAGAACCGCTCCGTAACCGAACAGGTGGAACTAAGCCTCCGCAAGAAGTTCAAGAAGTCCATCTGGTGCAAATTCACTAAAGCCATAAATGAATATCAGCTTGTACAGCCAAATGACAGGATAGCTGTCTGTATCTCAGGCGGCAAGGACTCAATGCTTATGGCTAAGCTGTTTCAGGAGCTGAAGCGCCATGACAAGTTTCCGTTTGAGGTGGTATTCCTTGTGATGGATCCGGGCTACAGTCCCGAAAACCGCCGTGTTATCGAGGACAATGCCCGTTCCATGTCTATACTGGTACACATATTTGAATCAACTATCTTCGATTCCGTATACAATATAGAAAAGAATCCATGCTATATATGTGCCCGTATGCGCCGTGGCTATCTCTACAGCAAAGCAAAGGAACTGGGCTGCAATAAAATCGCTCTCGGTCATCATTTCGATGATGTGATAGAAACTATACTCATGGGTATGCTCTACGGAGGACAGGTACAGACCATGATGCCAAAGCTGCACAGCACCAATTTTGAGGGAATGGAGCTTATACGTCCGCTTTATCTGATACGTGAGGACGAGATAAAGCATTGGCGTGACTACAACGATCTGCATTTCATACAGTGTGCCTGCAAGTTCACAGATACCTGCACTACCTGTGCGCCTGACAGCCGTTCAGTTTCAAAGCGGCTGGAGATAAAGAATCTTATAGCCGAACTGAAAAAAGTGAATCCGCAGGTTGAGAAGAACATTTTCCGAAGTGTTGAAAACGTAAATCTGAGCACCGTTATAGCATATAAACAGAATGGAAAAGTACATAATTTCCTTGATGAATATTAAGAAAACACCGCATAAAGCTGACATAAAGGCTTTATGCGGTGTTGTTTACCTGGTGTTTCTGTCTGATGATATCCTTATCTCATTTCCGTCACTGACAGCGGTTATCCTGCCGTTGAAGCAGGTCGAGTATGCAGGTATCCCTCTGTCATGTAGAATATCCTGCACATTTGATGAGAACTCCGCCTGAGAGGTGCATACTACGGCACATTTTGGCTTGACAGAACTTATGAATTTCTCGATATTAGCGAGTTTTCGTCCGTGATAAGGCACTTTCAGCAGTGTACACTCACCGATATCCATTATCTCGTCAAGCCGCTGTTCCATAGCGTCACCTGTGAAAAGCAGGACGTTATTGCCATGAGTTACCTTAGTTACCAGCGAAAAGTCATTGTCATTGTCCTCGCCGTAGAAAGTCTGCTTCGGTGCATAGACCTCATATGAGATATCACCGAGGGTAAAGCTGATGTCGGAGGTAAGAAGCTGAGGCGTGATATTCTTTTCACCGAGAGCCTTATGGTACTTGTCCGTTTCCTCGCTGTTTTCCTCATAATCCGGAGCGAGAACGTTTTTGACATTCAGCTTGTTTATGACCTTAGCCGCACCGCCTACATGATCTTTATCATAGTGAGTGATGATGAGATAGTCAACGGTGTCAACATCATTTTCTTCCAGATAGCTGACAATTTCCTTGCCGTCGCCTTTTTCGCCGCAGTCGATGATGACGGTGGAATCTTCGGCACGGAGGAGGATGCTGTCAGCCTTTCCAACGTCAAAGAAAGTGACTTCAAGCTCTCCCACATCGAGGGGAGCACTTTTTTTGTCAGCACATGATGAAGCTGAAAATAAAGTCAGAACCGCTGTCAGCAGAGCCGCTGCTTTTTTTGATCCGAACATAAATATCACCTGCCAATCTATAATTCTTCACTATAATACCCGATCAACCTTAAAATAACCTTTAGGCCGCTCGCTGGCACTTTTGTAGGGAACGCCGCCCCCGGCGTTCCACAAAATCTTCTTGCAAAACGATGCGTTTCAGGTCGCTCGACGGCTTGCTGATTGTAATTTGCTGCTCGTTAAAATGATACCGGTTATTTTTTGTACTTTTTTGTGTTTTTTATTGTTATGCTCATACATACGATACTTACAGCGGAACAGCACAAAAGCAGTATC
>JAFOMV010000269.1 GCA_017418765.1 Ruminococcus sp.
AAAACGATAATCCTTGAATCTTCAGACGTTGTTGGCAGTGATAACTGGGCAATAGAGGTAAAGGATCTTCCTGTATATGATTCTTCCGGAACCGTATACAATTATTGGGTAAAGGAAGATGACGCATTTGATGACGAATATAACATAAGTTATAGGTACAACGGAGTAATTGGTAATGGTATCAATGCTTCAAATCCCGGAAATGGTTCTATCGAAGTAATAAATAATGATAAAAGCACAGATTCGATCTATCTTCCGGAAGCAGGCGGAAACGGCACACGTATCTACTACATTGCAAGCGGAATAATACTTCTGCTGACAACATTAGGATACATCGCTTACAGAAGCCGAAAAGCTTCATTAAGAGAAGAATGACCTGTATAATTTAAGAGGGAGAGCTAAGCTCCCCCTCTTTTTTGTCTGCACACGTATATTAATTTGATATGATAATATATATAATATCAATACAACATTATTAAGGCGAAATCAGCAGCTTTTTTTAAGAGAACAGGTGACGGTAAATTTTGACATTCCTCTGATAATAAGATATAATTAAATCATCACCTGACATTTGCCCAAAATGAAAGAGAGGAATAATATGGAACTACGTGTGCTGAAATATTTTCTGGAAGTAGCAAGAGAAGGCTCTTTTACAAATGCTGCTGATTCACTGCACCTTTCGCAGTCAACTCTTTCAAAGCAGATACAGAACCTCGAAGAAGAACTGGGGAAAAAGCTTTTTGTAAGAGGCGGAAAAACCATCTGCCTTACCGATGAAGGCAGGATATTGTCCGATAGGGCAAAGCAGCTGCTTAGCCTTGCAGAAAAGACGAAAACTGACATAGCCGAAAACAGAGATACGCTGTCAGGCTGTGTGAGGATATGTACAGGCGAAAATGGAATAGTAAGGTATATCGCACGAGCCATAAGCAAAATAAGGACTGAATACCCGATGGTGACATTTGATATCCATAGCTGTGACGGAGATGATGCGCTGAAAAGGCTTAATCGTGATCAGTGCGATATAGCATTTATGTATACGCATTGTATGGATAATGACAAGATCATCGAGAAGTGCAGTATAAGCGAAAGCTATGGTATACTTATGCGTTCGGATCATCCCCTTGCTAAAAAAGAAAAGCTTAGCCGAAGTGATATAAATGGTATTCCGCTTATTATACCAAGATACAGAACTGAGGAATTGCTTGATGAGGATTTTTACGGTGGACTCAATTTAGCAGGGACCTATAATCTGCTGCACAATGCAGTGATAATGGCAGAGGAAAATGCCTGCTGTGCGCTTGTGCTGGAGTTTTCGCCCGAAAATGGGATGATATTCCGTCCGCTTACACCTGCTTGTCATGCTAATATCTATATTGTCAGACAAAAGAACAAGGCACTCAGCAAGGCTGCGGAATTATTCCTGCGCTGTTTCAATGATGAGATAAGCGGCGTATAAATATGATATGGATGAAAAACTCCTTATGGCTATGTGAACCATAAGGAGTTTTCGGTGTTTAGTTTACTTTTTCTTGTGCTTTTTCTCTGACTTTTTGCTTTTTTGAGGCTTTGTATCAGCTTCTTTTTCGGCTGGTTTTATTTCCTCGGCAGCTGTACTTTCCACGTCAGCAGCGGAGACAGCAGCTTCTGCTTTTTTGCTGCGGTATTTTCTGAATGCTGAGCCAAGCATACCTCCTATGACGATGACACCGTAACCTGCGATACCTGTCATAACTATTATATACGGGATTATATACTGTGACTTTCCTTCGGAAATAAGCTGATAGAGGAATCCGCCTAAGAACACTACAGCAAGCGAACAAGCAGGAAAATTCTTCTTTCTGAATATAGCGATGATCCCTGCTGTAAATGAAGCGAACATAAGCTGAGTCCATAGATCGATATACTTTTTGGTCTTTTTTACTCCGTCACCGCATACCCATGCAGCAAAGCGGTTTTTATCCTTGTACTGACCTCTGATGGTGTTGTTCCATATAGACTCATAGGATGTTTCATTCCATTGCGACATTGTCTTTTTATAGAAGAAATCATTGGCATACTGCGGGTCTTTTATGAAAGTCTTCAGTCTTTCTTTGATGGTCTCTCTTGATGCCTCTCCTGCTTTAGCGGCATCGTATCCGCAGTTTTCAAAATTAGTGGTAGTCAGGTAGTAGTTATACCATCCCGGAGCACTCGCTGCTTCACTGAATCCCATTGCTATCCATGAGGTATATGGGATAGCGTCACCGAGATCGGTATTGCTTCTGCTTTCATACATGGATTTTACACAGGGCTGAACAGAAAGTGAGAGAATTACTGCGGCGGAAATGTATATACAGTCAAAGATATATTTCTTTCTCTTGAAAAGCATTACGATCGCAATAAGGGATATAGCGATGAGCCATATGAAATAGTTGGATTTTATCATTACGGCTATCAGTATGCATATTACAGATAGTACTGCCGATATTTTTTTATTATCCATGAGGTAGCGCAGTTCAAAGAAAAGTGATGCCAGTGCAAAGAACATTCCAGGAAGGATACCATATACGAAAGAACATGATATGATAGGAGCACAGCTAAGTGCAAGCAAAAGGGTAACGGCAGTAGTTATTCTTTTATCCTTGAGGGTGATATTGCTTATAAGAACTATAAGCACATTTATGCCTGCGAGGAAGAAAGCATTAAGCACCTCAAAAGGCAATGCTTTTTCAGGGATCCCGAATATCCTCATTAAGATCTCGCAAAAGAAAACATATCCAAGCTGAAAAGAATAATCCTTAAAGTAACGTTCAGTGCCGGTGAGTATTGAGTAATCATTGTTGGCAAACTGCTTTGCGCTGTTGAATAACATCTCTGAATCAAATGTAGGGGATGACTGAGATGATATTACCCATATCGTTCCAAGGGCGGCGGTCCATATAAATATGAATAAAAGCTTGTATCTCAGCCTTATCCAGCTTAGTTTCTTTGAAACAAAGTAAAGTGCGGCGGCAGAGATAAGCAGAATGATGATATTCATAAAGAAATTGTCATCATAATAAAGAACAGATTCAATATTCTGTATGAAGTAGCGAAGACTTGAGGCTACAGCCTCACTCTCTGACACATTTGCTACAGTAGCAGTATGAAGCATACTTGCAGCCGTAAGCCAGAAAGCAATTGCAGCAGACATGAAACATACAATAAAAAGCCCGGACTTTTCTGCAATGTCTGCCAAAACTATTTTCTTTTTGTTCATGATACGGTTTTGTTCTCCCTTCAAAATAAAAATGTAAGTTTATTATATCATAAACATTGTATCAAATCAACAGGTATTTTTAAGATTGTATAATATGAACATCAAACTGCATTAAGGCAATGCTGCATAAAGACGTCAGGCGGACTTTGTGCGGTATTGCCTTAAAAAATATTTTCATAAATAGTCTGAACAAATAAAATATATGATAAATGTTAACAATTGTATTGCGAAAAAAACTTGAAATAATAGACGTAATATGATAAAATAATATCTATAAGTTGCCTTTTTATTGGATGTTATGCTTAAAAGATGTGAAAATAGGATCATAAAAACGCAAAGCTGCGAAGTTTTCTTTGTGCAGTGCTGCCTTAAGAAACAACTAATATCAAAGGCTCTTATAATCCACTAAATGCAAAGGAGACTCAACGGATGGCGGCGTATCATCCCAATAAAAGCTCATCCAGTCTCAAGCGGATGAAAAAGCTTAAATATACATTTATATTAGGATTTGCTATAATTGTGGCACTCTCTACAGCAATAGTTGCGTTCATGGCTCTAAAGGGAACAGATAATGCCATGAAAGACAAAGTTTCAGCTATGACATCGTCGCTTAACGTGCAGATGAAGCTTAATCTGGAGAATTATCTTTCACGCATGGAAACTATCAGCACCCTTACATTCGGTAATGAACAAGCATACAGCTATGATGCTACTGATCCGTCAAATGATCAATATGAGGCGATAACAACAGAGAAGGCTATCACCGATAAGCTTTTAAGCCTGTGTATTATGGAAAATTTCGTTGATTACGGCATTGTATACAGAAACAACCATTTTATCGGAAAAATATCAAACGGTACTATAAATCTTTTCGGGGATAAACTCTTTGAGGATCTTAATGCTATGGTAGTCCGCCGCCGTACCGATGACGGATGGGCGGCAGGATATAATGACGATTTCAAGCGTATATACTATGTAAAGCAGATACACGAAAACTCAATACTTGTCATATCCTTTTATACCACAGAGCTTGAAAAGGTATTTGACAACCCTGAAACTTTGACTGATATGACTATCAGACTGACAGATAACAGCTACAATGTGCTTTACTCGTCTGATAAGGAAGATGTTCTCGGCAAAAGGATATCAGATAGTATCATAAGCCTCATAGATGACAAAAAGTCGGTAACTGTTCTTGATGACGATTATCTCGTTACTGTATCATCAGTAGGTGACAGCTGGAAAATAATCTGCTCTATTCCTACAAAGATAATACTCAGGGAAACGAACGAGGTGAGGTCACGTATCATAATTACAGCAATTATAGCGTCTGTTCTTGCAAGTGTGCTGGGTATGGTATTGTCATTAAAGCTTACGGATGTTATATCCAACATGGTATCGGCTCTTGATGATAAGGCAAATACAGATATGCTAACAGGTCTTATGAACAAGCAGTCATTTGAGGAATCTGCTGAGAATGCTCTCGAAAAGGCTGATCCTTCAGACATGAATGCTGTTATACTGCTGGACGTAGATAACTTTAAGGGAGTGAATGATACTCTTGGTCATGCCTATGGTGATAAGGTGCTATCTAAGATAGGTCATACACTAATATCGGTATTTTCAAATAATGATTATATCGGAAGAATTGGCGGAGATGAATTCTGTATTCTGATGAATAGTGAAAATATCACCGAAGAAGAATACAGAGATATCATAGCGGAAAAATGCTTTATCCTGCAAAATGAATTCCAGCGTTATTATACAGGTGATAATAACGATTACAAGATATCATGCAGTATCGGAATAGCGATATCACCTGTTGACGGTGAAGGATTCAAGGAACTGTGCTCACATGCCGATCAGGCGCTTTATATTTCAAAGCAGCGGGGCAAGGATATGTACACATTCTACAGTGCAGCAGAGGAGGATTAAGCATAATGGAGAAAATCAGACATATTATAGCTGTTTCTGTTTCTGCACTTATTTTTACTTCGGCAGCCGCAGGCTGTTCAGATGAAAAGGTCATTAAGGAGCATAAGCAGCAGACGGAGATATCATTCTCATGGTGGGGAAATGATATCCGCAATGAGTATACTCTTGCAGCCGTAAGTAAATTTGAGGAGCTGCATCCTGATATCAAAGTGGATTGCAGCTATTCAGAATGGTCAGGATTTGAGGCGAGGAGCCGTGTAAGAATGATATCGAATACAGAAGCGGATGTCATGCAGATCAACTTCGGATGGCTGGAAGAATATTCATCTGACGGCGACGGCTACTATGATCTTGAAAAGCAGAGAGATCTGATTGATATAAGCAGTTTTACTGATGAGCAGCTGGAATTTGGCAGAATGAACGGCGTACTCAACGCCCTGCCTATAGCAATGAACACCGAGACGCTCTACTTCAATAAGACTTTATTCGATAAATATGGTATCAGCATACCGCATACATGGGATGATCTGTTTGATGCAGCAAAGGTAATGAGTAAAGACGAAGTATTTCCGCTTTCCGGTTCAAAAAAATCTATATGGCTGCTTCTGCTGGCATATGCTGAACAGACATGCGGCAAAGCTTTGCTTGACGAAAACGGCGATCTTCAGTTCAAGCCAAAGGATTTTCAGATAATGCTTGAGGAATACAAGAAGATGACTAAGGAAAAGGTGATACCTCAGGTAGAATATTTCGTCAGGACAGAAATAGACAGTGAAAAATATGCAGGCGCTGTTGCGTGGGTCAGCGATGCTGATAACTATTTCAAGGAATGTATAAAGAAAGGCGATGAGATATTAATAGGTGATTATCCAAGCTATGATCCCGAAAAAAGCGGTGCAGGCTGGTATACGAAGCCGGCACAGCTTTATGCAGTCAGCAGAGATACTGAACAGCCTGAGGAAGCTGCAATGCTGCTTGATTTTCTTGTTAACAGCAAGGAAATGGCACTGCTTCAGGGCGTAGAAAAGGGTATCCCTCTCAGTTCAGTCGCACGCAAGTATATAGATGAACAGGGAATGCTGAACGGCATACAGTATGAAGCATCACAGCATATGGAGGATAACAAGGAAACACGCAGTATGGATCCCTTCCTTGAAGATTCAGATGTGATAGATTGCTTCATGAAAGAATGTAACGAGGTCCTTTTTGGAAAATCATCAATAGAATATGCAGCCAATACGCTTTATAAAACTGCAAAAGAGGTCAATCAGGCAAGGGATGAAAAACGTCTGTTTTCATAGCTGAAGGCGTGCATTATTGCACAGATAAGCATATTAAAAAGCCATGACATTGATACTAATTGTATCTGTCATGGCTTTTTTATACGTTATTCATCGGATGTTTCACTTATGTCTTTCACTTCCGTATACTGCACTATATCCGCAGCATTTTCACGTGTCAGACCATCGATATACAGCAGTTCATACGGATGACGGAACCTTCCTGCCTGTTCACGGAAGTTAAGTATCTTTTCAGCGATATCATCGTCAACATGGGGCAGAAGCAAGAGTTCTTCCTTTGTAGCTGTATTCAGGTCTAAGGGAGCGATGTCCTCTATAGTAAGGATGTGTTCGGTTTCTTCTTCATTATCAGGGATCATCTCTGAACTTTCTTCTTGAAACTGTTCCTCGGTGTCATATACAGGAGATTCAACATAGATGTATTCACGTATATTGTTGAATTTGACCTCGCCTATACCGCTGACATTCATTATTTCCTCAATATTTCTGAAATATCCGCAGTTCTCACGGTAGCTTACAATATCCTCGGCTGTCTTTGGGCCTATTCCCGGAAGTTCAGCAAGCTGTGAGGCGTCAGCGGAATTGATGTCAAGCCATAGCAATACTTCCTCGGCAGCGGTGCTTGCAACAGTTGTTCTGACAGCGGAAGTCTTCAAAGCGGAAGCAGTTGTAGTTCTGGTAGTTGCTGCTGAGGTTGTCCTGACTGAAGTTGCATAAGTTTTAGCAGCAGTTGTATGTACAGCAGATGTTGATATAGACGTGACTATTCTTACTTTACCTTCATCGATCTTTGGCTTATTATCATCATTAGACAGCAGAGCGAAGGCTGTACCTGCGATCAGCATCAGCCCTACATACAGAATATATAGTTTTTTGTTTGCGCCCATAATATCACGTCCGTATCCCTTAGCTGGTTTTGCATAATTCCTGGCGTGATCGCCTTACTTATATTATAACAGGATTTTCAACAAAAAACAATACTTTTCGACATATTTTTGCGTGATGCGTGCAGATACAAAAAGCGTCAGACTTCCATTGAATGTCTGACGCTTTTTATGGTATCAAAACTGTCATGAAGCGAACTGGCTGTTATACAGTTCAGAATAGTATCCGCCCTTTCTCATAAGCTCGGTATGACTGCCCTGTTCGATGATGTTTCCGCTTTTCATAACAAGGATGGTATCGGCATTTTTTATAGTGGAAAGACGGTGAGCGATAACAAAGCTGGTGCGTCCGTCCATCAGCTTTACAAAGGCTTTCTGGATACGCTGCTCTGTACGAAGGTCTATTGAACTGGTAGCTTCATCAAGGATGAGCATAGGCGGATCCATAAGCATTATCCTTGCTATGCAGATAAGCTGCTTCTGTCCCTGCGAAAGACCGCTGTTTTCACTGATAACAGTATCGTATCCCTGCGGAAGCCTTTTTATGAATCCGTGAGCATATACAGCTTTTGCTGCTGCTGTGATCTGTTCAGGAGTTGCGTCCGGTCTGCCGTAAGCAATGTTTTCGGCTACAGTGCCTGTGAAGACCCATGTTTCCTGCAATACCATGCCGAAGCTGCTCCTCAGGCTGTCTCTGGTCATATCATAGATATTCCTGCCTGATATCTCAATGCTGCCGCTGTCTATATCGTAGAATCTGAGCAAAAGGTTTATGATGGTGGATTTTCCGCATCCTGTCGGGCCTACTATAGCTATCCTCTGACCGCTGCTGACATCAAGAGAAAAATTCTGTATCAGCTTTGTTCGTGGGCTGTATGAGAAGAATACATCCGAAAATTTCAGGTCACCTGTACAGTTCGTCAATACTTCCTTGTCTGAGTCATCGGGTATATCCTCCTCGTCAAGGACTTCAAACACTCTCTTTGCGGAGGCAATAGCATTCTGAAGTTCTGCGAATACTCCTGATATCTCATTGAATGGTTTAGTGTACTGGTTGGAATATGCGAGGAAACTGGAAAGCTTTCCTACCGACATAGCGCCGACAAAGGCGGAATGTCCCATTGCGCCGAGCGAACCGAGAAGTCCTGCGGCTGCATATATAAGGCCGTTTACAAATCGTGTGGTAGGATTGGTCATTGAGCTGAAAAATGTGGCTTTTGTGCCTATCTTACCATATTCAGCGTTTATCTCACTGAATCTGCTTTCTGCTCTTTCACCGTAAACAAAAGCTTTTACTATCTTCTGGTTGCCGGCCATTTCTTCCGCAAGACCTACCATGTCTCCCCTTAGCTTTGACTGCTGCATATAGGAATCATGAGAGGCCTTTGTTATCTTCGAGGCGGCTATGAATGAAAGCGGCGTGAGTATTACCACAACTATGGCTATCTTCACATTTATGGTCATCATAAATATGAGAGTGCCTGCGATAGTGATAACTCCGCTGAAAAACTGAGTTGCTCCCTGAAGCAGTCCATCCGATATTATTTCGATATCATTTATGACACGGCTTGAAAGCTCGCCTTTTGTATGCCTGTCTATGTATCTGAGGGGAACTCTTTCAAGTTTATTGAAAACATCTGAACGAAGGTCCCGTACAGTAAGAAACGCCAGCTTATTTGTAAAAAGGCTCATCAGCCATTGAAAAAGACCGCTTGCTGCTACTATAAGCGAAAGCTCTGCGGCTATCCTGCCGAGTTTTGCGAAATCGACATTTCCCTTTCCTATACAGCAGTCAACAGCATTTCCTATGAATATGGGCACGGCAAGTGAGAGCGATACTCCCAGTACCGAAAAGATAACAGTCAGGATAAAATAAGGAAGATACGGACGAGCGTAGAAGAATACTCTTTTAAGTGTTTTAAGCATTATCATTGCCCTCCTTCTCATTCATCTGTGAACTGTATATCTCTTTGTATACCTGACAGCTTTCAACAAGTTCATCATGTCTGCCCATGCCGACTGCTTCACCATCATCCATTACTATAATGAGGTCAGCTTCCCTGAGAGAAGTAGTGCGCTGGGATATCATTATGACCGTAGTACCTGCCATATCTTCCCTTAGTGCTTTTCTGAGAGCGAGGTCTGTTGCATAATCAAGAGCGCTTGTTGAATCATCGAGGATGAGTATATCAGGTTTTCCTACAAGGGCACGTGCTATGGAGATACGCTGTTTCTGACCGCCTGACAGGTTCTTTCCGCCCTGAGAGATACGTGTATCCAGCTTATCAGGCATACGGCTTACAAAATCCCATGCCTGTGCTGTTTTGAGAGCGGCGATTATCTCGTCATCGGATGCTTCGGGGACACGCCATTTCATATTTTCACGTATCGTCCCGGAAAAGAGTACGGCTTTCTGCGGCACTGTGCCGATACGTCTGCGGAGTTCATCAAGATCGTAGCTGTTTACATTTTTCCCTGCCACGAGAACTTCTCCTTCGGTAGCCTTGTAGTAACAGGGGATCATATCGGCAAGAGTTGATTTACCGCAGCCCGTACCGCCTATTATACCGAGCATTTCTCCATGCTTTATGCTGAATGAGATGTTTTTTACCGAGCTTTCGGCTGCGGAGTCATAGGAAAAGGAAACATTTCTGAATTCGATGATATTTTCACTTTCCTCGGATAATTCTTTTTCATTGCCATAAACTTCAGGCTCAAGTTCAAATACTTCGCTTACACGATTTGCTGATGCAAATGCTTTTGTAAATGTTACGATTAGATTTGCAAGTACTACCAGTGCAAGGAGTATCTGTGTCATGTAATTTGTAAAAGCTGTAAGCTCTCCCTGAGTAAGTCCGCCTGCGTTTATCCTGATGCCTCCGAAGCGTATAACAGCAACGATGCCCAGGTTCATCACCATGAATGCTACGGGATTGAGTATTGCGGAGATCCTGCCTACAGCTATGGACTCGTTTGAGATATCGTCAACAGCTTCATGGAATTCATCTATCTCCTCCTGCTGGCGTGAAAAGGCACGTATCACTCTTGCGCCTTCAAGATTTTCACGGGTGAGCATAGCCGCTCTGTCAAGGCATTTCTGTGTTTTTTTATACATAGGTACAGTGCGGCGCATGATAAGGAATATCACAGCGGATATCAAAGGTGCTACCACAAAGAATATGAGTGATAGTTTTAGGTCTATGGTTACAGCCATAACAGCTGCGCCGATGACAAGGAAAGGTGCTCTTACCGCAAGACGGATAAACATATTAACTCCGCCCTGAACCGTGTTTGTGTCATTTGTAAGGCGGTTAACAAGTGAGGATGTGCCTATCCTGTCAATACTGCTGTAGGATAGAGAGTTTATGTGTTTGTAAAGTGCCTCTCTCAGTTCAGTACCGAATCCATAGGCACATTTTGCAGCGAGGTACTGACAGGTGAGAGCGAAGCAGAGACCGCATATTCCAAGCAAAACAATGAGAGCGCTCATACGGTAAATGTATCCGCTGTCGTTATTGCCTATGCCGTTATCTATCATTTTTGCCATTACCATAGGCACTATAAGCTCGAATACAGCTTCGAGCAGTTTGAAGAAAGG
>JAFOMV010000042.1 GCA_017418765.1 Ruminococcus sp.
AAGAAGTCAGGCGTTGAGTACATCGCTGAACCCGGCGGCTCTATCCGTGATGACAACGTTATCGAGACCTGCAACAAGTACAACATAGCTATGGCATTCACAGGTATTCGTCTGTTCCACCACTAATTGATAAACTGAGGGAACGGGCAATACCGTTCCCTGACCATATTATAGGGAAATAATAATGAAATATAAATCAATATCTGTCCGCAAGCTTTACATCGTCGCTGCTGTATTCACAATAGCATATATAGTTCTTGCCATATTCGCAATGGTATTCGGCGACCTGATACTGAAGCTGGTAATGGACACAGAATTCAAGGATATCCATCCCGAATCGATCATCTCAGGAAAGAATAAGCTTTTCCTGCTGCCTCTGCCGCTTCTCTGGCTGCCGTACCTGATATATACCGCAGGCTGTATGGAGCTGGGCTTCTCGGAAAAGAGATGCCACAAGACCTTCAAGGCTGCCCCTGCACTGTGGCTTCTGGGGTATATCGCTGAACACGGTCTGGTCAGAGTTATTCTCCACTTCTCAAAGCGCACATATATGTCTGAGGACTGGATGATCGAAAAGGTTGAATACCTCTGGTTCTTCTTGTGTATACTCAATGTAGCCTCGCTGGTCATCGTCTGCACTTCCGCAGCTCTCGGCATGGACGAAGTAAGACACGTTGAGCATATGAAATAGGGGGAAACTCAATGGACAAACCAAGATCGCTGCGTATTCTTGCAGTTGCGGCAGCATTGCTTTCACTGCTGGGTATAATGCTCAACGCAGTAGTGGTGCTGAATCCGCATATTGCCGCCATCATTCTCGGTTACGGAAACATGAAGGACATGATGGACGCAAAGCTTAGCAGCGCAACCGTAACGCTGATGATGGTACAGGCTTTCATTCCTGCTGTTATGACAGTCATCTGCTTTATCAACATATTTGCAGACAAGGTCAGCAAGTCAAGAAGCACTTTCACTCTCATAGCGGGGTCGGTTGCTTATATAGCGATATCTGCTGCATCTGCCATCATTTATACTTATGCGATCCGCTCGGCTATGAAAGACGGTATCAACACCGTACAGCTGATAAGCTCTATTACTTCCGTAAGGAGCGTTCTCGCTTATATTCACACATTTGCATTTGTTGCGATAATGTGTGCGGCTGCGGTAGAACATTACATTTGCAGAAAAGAGAATACTTGAACCGCTGACATTCTTGTTATGACAGTATTTCAGGGGCCGCCTTTGGCGGCTCTTCAGTTTGTCATAAAAGTCATTTTTGAGATCGGTTATATCAAGGGCGCTCGGAAAGTGCCCCTACAAATCGGCTATTTTACGTTGAATTATGTAGGGGCGAGTTCCGCTCGCCCGCATATTTTAGAAAAACATCAGCTTTTTTGACACTCTGAGGGGCCGCCTATGGCGGTCCTTTTTGTTTTGATATGTGTGTTTACTTTTTATTATGCATCAAATTATTCATGTAATGGCAACTAAAGGTAAGCCAAAGAGGAACACCTCTTGGAGGATGGGGAGAGGGGAACAATAAAACCCAAGCAAAAGTCGGCATTCCCCTCTCCCCCTCCTCCAGTCGGTTTTCCTCTCTGGACTCTCTT
>JAFOMV010000043.1 GCA_017418765.1 Ruminococcus sp.
CGGGAGTTTCAGCAGGTGCCGGTGGTGGATCAGGAACTACCGGTGCAGGGGGCTCTGTAGCTACAGGTGCAGGAGGTTCTGTATGAACAGCCTGTGTAGGCGGAGCGGTATACACTGCCTGAGTTTGTTCCGTATAATTGTTATTGCTTGCAGCGGTTGCAGCCTGGGTGTAATTATAATTGTTTGCAGCAGTGGTATAGCTGTTATAGCCTTCATTATAAGCAGCAGCTGTGCCGTTTACAGTCTTGGCAGAAACATAGTAGATAGTAAGCTTCTTACCGCTCTTATTATTGAACATAGTACCGGGAGTGATCTTTTCGTCATCGAGTTTTATCTCGGTGATGGAATCGGTAGCGCCGTTTCCGGTCTTTGCTTCTATCATTTCGTAATTGTCCTCAGGGATGCCTGCTTTTTCAAGACGGAGCTTATACTGAGCAACTGTCAGGCCTTCAAAATCAGGTATGAAAGCAGAAGTTTTGCCCTTGCTTACCTTGACTTCGACAACAGTTCCCTGGGTTATCATAGTGCCTTCCTCAATATTCTGCTCATAAATCATGTCTATATCATAGCTGTCATTGTACTCATATTCGGGTTCAAGGGTGAAATACTCAGCCCATTTTTCCGAAGTCTGGTCAAAGAAGCGTCCGATGAGACTTGGCATTTCGATATCGCCGGACGGATCAGATGTGATCTCATTGTCCTCGTCAATTACTTCTGAAGCAGAGGTTGAAGATTTGCGCTTTGCTCTTGGATCTTCTTCTTCCTTTGGATCACGAATTATATTGTATAAGAAAACGAAGATTATCATCAGTATTGCTAATAGAAGTATACCAATGATCAGCGGAACTTTTATTTTATCGGCTGTACTTTCTTTCTCGTAGAAATATTCTTCCTCATCACGGGAATAGTGTTCTCTTACGGGTTCCTGTCTGAGCTGAGGGGGAGCATTGCGGTGCAATGGCTGATTTGGATTTCTGCGCTGAAGACGTGGGACATTATTTACAGTCTGCTGTCTTGAAGCAGCTTCACGCTTTGCTTCTGCTGCCTTTATGGCGGCTACTGTAGCGGTCTCCTCGTCATCTGAGGGCTGTTCAAAGAGCTTTGTGACCAGTTCTGTGATGGTCTGTATCCTGTCTCTGCCGGAAAGGCTCATACCTTTCATGATAACTGACGAAACATGGGGAGGTATGCGTGAATCCAGTATATAAGGCTCATGGAGATCATCATGCTTTAGACGTGTTACCGAGTCGATAGGCATACAGCCTGTGAGCGCTCTGTAGAGAAGTGCGCTGACACCGTAAACATCTGTCCATGTGCCCTGACGTGAATTACTGCTTGCTGAATACTGTTCAGGAGCAGCGTAGCCTTTGAATAGTTCATATTCAAGACCTGCGTTGACAGTTCTTGCAGCAGCCACACTGAAACCGCAGAGTTTAAGCTCGCCGTTATCGTTGATATAAACGGTATCAGGGCTGATAGCACGGTGGATTATACCTGCGTTATGGAGAATACCTATAGTTGTGAACAGGGGAGGGAATATCCTTGATACCTGATCCCAGCTGAGTTCACCTGCGTTTTCTTTAAGGTAATCGAGCAGCTTGACGCCTTCGGTATGCTCAAAGATGGTATAGGTAGTATTATTTTCAGCAAACATATCCAGAACAGGTATGATATTCTGATTGCTCCTCAGCCTTGCAAGTGACTTGTTCAACTCTGTATATTCAGCCATAAAGGCTTTATACTTTGCAAGATTATTGTAGTTAACACTGATAGTAGATCTGTTTTTGATACGGGTACAGAGTGTTATAGGCATATACTCTCTTATCTGTACTTTTTTTCCGGTGTTGATATCCTTGCCGGCATAGGTAGCACCCTCGCCGTTGAATTCAAGAAGAATACCGCAGAGGTACTTTTCATGGAGCAGAGTCCCCGGCGCTATATACATTGGGTTATGCGGTGTATCCTCATCGTAGCCGCAGTGTGGGCAGACGTGAAGTTCAGCGTCATATTCTTCCATACATTTATAGCAATGTTTAAGGTCTCCCAAAGCAGCTCCTCCTTCTGTTATTATGTTATTGGTCCATGTACACTTACATAGAAACCTATCATTTCTATTTTATCAATTATTTCGGCAAATGTCAACCGTAAAAGATGGGATATTACATATAAAGGGAAAATTGTATTCTTTTTGTAACCATTTTTTGAGAATTGAGAATTTAAAATTGAGAATGGAGAATTGCGGTGTCACTTCGTGACGGATCAAAATAAGTGAGCGAAGCGAACACATTCATTCTCAATTC